>DASYMB010000127.1:0-14692 GCA_036009285.1 Pyrinomonadaceae bacterium
GCACGCGTGAATCCGGTTTCACCAGCCAGCTTCGCAATGTCGGACAAATCGTACTTGTAGGAGTTCTCAGTATGAATCTGCTCACCCGCACCAAACTGAACTTCCATCTCGAGTTGGCTGATGGAGACTGTTTGCTCGCGCGTGCTCTCAATATAGATCTCGACGCGCCCCACCTCCTCGTTATAGAAGGCGCGATGTTGGAAAGCTCTCAGGTCGAAGTTCCCGCCCAGCTCGCGATTGATCCGCGCCAGCACGTTTAGATTAAACGCCGCAGTCACACCGAGCGCATCGTTGTAAGCGGCCTCGAGCACATGGCTTTCTTTCTTGAGGTCCGCACCCAGTAACAAAGCATCTCCCTCGCGCAACACTTCTCTGAGCGCGCGGAGAAATTTTAGCGCCTCGGGCGGATCAAAGTTGCTTACGTTTGAGCCCAGAAACAAGGCGAGGGTGCGCCCGCGCCGCTGCTTCCCCAACTCCGTCAGGCCGGCAAAATAATCCGCGGCATAGGCTTCAATCCGGAGTTGCGGATACGACTGCAGCAGTATTCGCGAGCTGCTGTCGAGCGCCGAAGCGGAGATGTCAACCGGGATGAAGAGAAGGTCGGACTGCTGCCGGAGCAGGGCTTCGATAATGAGACGCGTCTTTGAAGCGCTACCACTTCCCATCTCGATGAGGGTTGTATTGCCGTCAACCGAAGAAACTATTTCATCCGCGTAACGATCGAGAATCTCATTCTCAGCGCGCGTGAGGTAATACTCGGGCAGAAGACATATAGCCTCAAAAAGTTGTGAACCAAGTTGGTCGTAAAAATACTTGGGAAGAAATCGCTTGGGCTTTGAAGAGAGACCGCGACGCACGTCTTCCGCAAGCCCGGCGCGAGGCTCGCGCTTCACGAGGTTGTGGATGAGGAACTTCTCTTCGGCTATTTGGACCGGCTGAGTTTCTAACACTGGGCCCCCTGGTTTGTTCGAAGCTTAGACCACTGCGGTATCGCCTAACCGAGTCTCGGTATGATAACGGATCAACCTCGATTAGCAACTGTATTCGGGGGGTTTGAGCAGTAAAAAAGATTCACCACGGAAACACAGAGAGCACAAAGGTCACAGAGAAACCGAAAATTACGGCGTGGCCACATTCACCACCGGACTCAAGCGCACCGAAGCGCCCTCGCGATTGGCGCGCACGCGCAGCCGTGGATTCGTCGAGGAAGTCGAGTTGGAAGCATAGGTGACGGTATAAGCGGTGCGAAGTTGGACCACCACGTCGTCGTAAGCGCGTTGCAACTCTTCCAGATGGCGGATGGGGTAATAGACGCCTCCGGAAGCCTGAGCGAGTTTCTGTCCTTCCTCGTGAGCGCGCGTGGTGAGCGTTAGATAACGTGTACGCAGCGGATCAATCGTAACTTCAGGTTTGGGGACACTCGTCTCGGGAACCAGGCCGGAAGGAACGTATAGCGGATAAATCAACGCTCCCGATTCGGTGATCGCTTCCAGAATCGCGGGAAAGGGCACGAACGATTTGTTGTCGTCGCCGTCGGAAAGAATCACCACGGCGGTCCTTTCGCCGCGAAGTTGTTTTAGGGTGTCGGCGAAGACATACCCCAGCGCATCGTAAAGCGCGGTGGCGCCGCCGGCATCTATTTCATCAAGCTGGCGCGAGAGCAACTTCCGGTCGGTGCTGAAATTGGAGATTACCTGGATGTCGTCGCGAAAACTTATGATCGCAATTCGATCCTGCGGACTCGCCGTGTTCAAAAAGTCGCGGGCCGCTTTGCGAATGAACTCGATTCGTTCTTCCACGCTTCCGGAAACGTCGAGCAGCAGAACCAGATTGAAAGGTTCGCTGGTAGGCACAACTTTCGTCACTTGCCTTTCGACCCCGTTTTCGTAAACGGAAAAATCAGATTCCTTCATGCCGCCGATCGCGCGGCCGTTGCGATCCGTCACGCTGGCGTTGAAGCGAAGCAACTGTGGAGCGGAGACGGTAACGAATTGTCCCGGCGGCGCGCGCCTGACGAGTGCGGGCTCTTTCTCGAGCGGTGGCAACGTTTTCGCGTAGTCTCCAAACATCCTGGGCGAGACCTTGCGGATTGCGTCGATCAGTTGGCTGTCGCCGCTGCGAACGATGGCGCGAGCAGCTTCGGTCAACGGTCGTTCGCGCAGATCGCTCGGCGCCATGCTGGGATCGACGTTGAGCAGGACCACACCGCGCTGGGTCAGGAAATCCAGTCGCACAAGTTCAGCTTTGTCAGGTTTTTTCTCGCCCAGCTTGCCCGAAAGCGCAAAGACGCCGGCAGCTTTTTCTTTAACCTTGGGCAGTTCAACGTCGCTTAGATAGCGTGGCTTGCTGGCGCTCCAGACGAAGTCGAACTTCACCGCCTCAAGCGGCACGTCCGCGTGAATGGTCCCGGTGTTAGTGGTGACCGCGGCAGATTCAACGTTACCGACAATATCAACCGAACCCGCCTCGGTTTCAACCGTAACTTTTGAACGCGAAGGTATACGCACCACGAGATCGATCCGATCTTTGTTGCGGCGTTCGCGCACTTCAATCTCCACTGAGCTACCTTTGGCTACGGCGTGAACGTCAATTGAATCAACCGGCGCGCCGGCTGAGATCGCTTCCACAGTGACATTCTTTTTCTGTTCGTCAGACGCAATCACGCTCACCCGTCCGTTGCGGCTCTTGACGGAAAGCGAGACCTTATCGCTCGTCTCCATTTCTCGCTTGTACGTTTGCGCGGAAACGGGAGCAGGCGCCGCCAGCAGGAATAGCAGTCCGATTATTACCAGGAACTTCTGCTGTTGAAACTTGCTGCGGCTGGGATCAGCCGCGGGGGACTTCAGGTAAAACATAGGATGTGATCTTGCCCGAGCTAAACGTTGGCGGTCAAGGCGAGTTAGTGCGAGGCGATGAGGTCGGTACCACCTCGCGATAGCGGGTGGGTCCTTGGATTGCCGATTGTCAATTGCCGAATGTTAAGTGGCCGCTCGGGATAGAAGCGATCGGCAATCGGAAATCGACTATCGGCAATCGAAAGACCCACCCGCTTGCCGCGAGGTGTACTGACCTTATTACCTATTGCCCAAAGCGTTGCCGGTATTCGCCGGAGGTGATGAAGGCTTTGACCATCTCGGCGTTTACGAAATTGCCGGCAAACTGATTCAGCTTATTCAACCAGAAGTCGTAACCCGTATGGTTCGTATCCGGACTGTCGTTGGGATTTCGCCGCAGGTAACCGAAGTATTGCATCAGCACAAAGGCCTGGTTCTTTTCGGCGATCGCCAGGTCTGAATCTTCCGCGATAGTACGGACCACCTGGGCTCGCGTCTTCGCGCCAGTTGAGAGATCGTTAATCAACTGGATCCGCTCAGCGGGTAATAACACGCCGCCGGCATTTGTGTTCAGCTTGTCTACGAATTGACTCGGAGTCAACGTCGTGGGAAAGGCATTCGCGGCCGTGAAGCGTGAGCGCTGCACAAACCTATCCGCGAATAACTGTTTGTTAGTTTCCAACGCCAGCTCCCAACCTGGATTTCCGACCACTACTCCACGAGCAATCTCCTGAGTGTCGGGCAGAAACTCGTTCAGACGTATCACGGGCACAGGAAATTGATGCACACCCCCGAGGGTAGATGTGCCCAACGCGGTGCCATAAGCGACCTTGTACATGCGCTCCACCAGGTAACCGGTTTCCTGAAATTCGATCGAGAGATAGAACGCGGCGGAGACGTTGATGCGCTTCAGCTCAATGCACTGCGCGTCTGAGCCACAGGAAGTAATTTGATTCCGCCAAAACGCCAGACCGCTCGCATCCGGTTCACGGTTCAGAAAATCGTGGTAGTGCTGCCGCACGAAAGCTTCAGCATCATCGATCGGATTTGCCGCCGGCTCAGTCGCGTCGTCGAAGATTGTCAGACTGCCGGATAGCGTAGCAGCGGCTACTCCGAAGACCGCGCCTCCAGTCGGGTTTGAAAGTGTAATCGTGAGTGTCTCGGGAATCTCGACAAAGTTGTCCTGATTAATCAAAACAATAAAACTTTTCGCGGTGTCGCCGGCCGCGAAGCGAAGCGTTCCGATTGCAGCAGTGAAATCGCAGCGAGCGGAAGCAACCGGATCCGTGACTGAACAGGGCGCGAGCGAAGCGCTGCCGTCGGTAGTTGCGTAATCCACGGTCGCCGCTGCGGAAGTGTTGCCGGTGCGATTGATCACGATCGTGGCAAAGCCGGCATTCTCGTTGGTGTTGTCGTGAAGCACGTTGAATGAAAACGTGCCGCCTGCTGCATCGTCGCTAAGTATTGTGCCGATGCCCTGGGAGTCGGCAATGGAGGCAGAGGTTGCGCCGCTCAGGTTAATAGTGAAGGTCTCGTTAACTTCAGGAACGGTATCGCCATTGATTGTCACGCCAATGGTCTTGCTTAGATCGCCGGGGTTTAGTACGACCTGTCCAATCGCCTGCTGGTAATCCGAGCCGGCGTTGGCTGTGCCGTCAGCGGTCGCATAGTTAGCCGTGACGGTGAACGAAGTCGCCGCAGAAAGCGTAACGGTGAATACCGCACTAACAGTTCCGCTGTCCCCTTCAGTTACCGCCACGTCGTTAATGCGTAGGCTGGGCGGCGGATCGTCGTCGATGATTAGCAGTTGAGAGTCGGTCGGAACTCCGAAGCTTCCACTACCGGCGGGATTCGTCAGGTGCAGACCAATCACTTCGGTTGTTTCATCCAGGACGTCATTAAGAATTGGTACAGTGAACGTTTGCGTTGTTACTCCATCCGGAAAGATCAAGGTTCCGGAAGTCGCAGTGTAGTCGGCGCCGGCAATGGCTGAGCCATCGCTGGTTGAATAATTAACTCGCGCCTCGCCGGCGAATCCGTTGAACCTTGAAACTGTAATGACGGTGCTGGCCGTTCCTTCGCTCACCGAGTAAGACGACGAGCTGAATTGCAGCGATCCTCCTTCCAGCACGTTGATGGTGAAAGTCTGTGTGGGCGAGGTGTCGCTGCCGCCGTTTGCGATGCCGCCGTTGTCCATCAGGGCAACTGAAATCACAGCCGAACCGCTGGCGCCGGGAGCCGGTGTGTACGTCAGCGTGCCGCCCGGGCTGATTGCGGGAACAACGGAAAAGAGGCTGGGGTTATTGTTGCTTACAATCTGAAAAGCAAGCGTCTGTCCCGTCTCGTCCGCTGGGCCAGCCGAAATGTTGGTGGCCCAACTGTTGACGGTTTGCGCTCCAGCATTTTCGTTGACTGATTGATCGAGGCCTTTGGTAAACGAAGGCGCATCGTTCACCGGATTGATCGTCAGGGTGAAGGTTTTACTTGTGCTGCCACTCGTGCGGTTGACAGTAACAGTGATATCGGCCGCGCCGGAAAGATTCGCCGCGGGATTGATGGTTACGATTCGGTTTGACCCGCTGCCGCTCACGTTTATGTTGGCCGGATTATTCGGAACGAGGGCGAGATTACTGGAGGTGGCGGTTACCGAGGTAATTGAACCGGGGTCAGAGACTTCGAAGGCAACGACAACCGTTGTATCTTCGTTACCGCTTGTATCAGCGAGGTCAGGAAAAGTCGCCTGTCTTTCATAGGCGCCGATGTCAACAGTGGCCGTGGTGTCGGCATCAGGGCCGTCGACGATGCGGTTGAAGCTGGCCCCTCGTTGGTCCGTCGTGAGTTGCGGAATATTTGCATCGCCACAGTGCGCCGGCTGCGTAACACAGTCATCACCAGCGTCGACTGCAGGACTACCGTCAAGCAGCGCGTGCGTCAATGTCGAGCCGCCGTTATCAGCTAACGGACCGAGCAACGGATCGAGCGGCGCTGCCTCGCTGCCAAACTGATCGCCCGCGGCAGTAAAGCCTGTACTGCTCTGCGCGTTGCCAATGAGGTTATGACCCTGCGAATTGAAGCTGCCGACGGTATCGGGACCGTTCCCGCCGGCGCCGTTGCGGGCAATGATAGTGTTTCTAAAAGCCAGAGGCGAGGACGTACTATTGACTCCAGCAAGGGCGTTTTCAGTGATCGTACAATTCGTCAAACCCAGGCTTGAGGTGCTATCGGTAGAAACGATGCCATACGCAACGTTGCCGCTGACCGTGCTATTGATCATTCTCAGAGCAAGCCCATTTAAGATTCCGCCCGCCGCGCTGCCATCATTACCGCTAATACTGCTGCGGCTGATCGTTAGTGCGCCGCTATTTAATATACCTCCGGCGTACCCTTTGGCTGCGCCAGTTGTGCGGTCGCCGGAGTGATTGTTATTCACACTGCTGTTTGCAAGCGTTCCGGTACCGTTGAGAATGTATATGCCGCCACCGTGTCCGCCGAAGCCGATGTTGTTGCTGCTTCCAACACCGCCCGCGCCGCCACTGTTGTTGCTGATGTTAAGATTGCTTAGATTAAAAACGCCCGCCGTGTAGATCCCACCTCCGCGGCCGCCCGTGGTGCCAATCCCCACCGTATCACCCGCTCTGCCGCCGGCGTTTCCGGTGACTGTACAACCTGTCATTGTGAGATTCTGGGTGCTATTGATACCGCCGCCGTCACCTCCGTCGCCGGCTCGGTTGGGGCCGTCGCCACCGCGCCCACCGGTATTCCCCGTAACAGTACAATCCGTCATGGTGAGCGTGCCGGAGTTGAAAATCCCGCCGCCATGGCCGCCCGATCCGGCAAAGGAGGTGCCGTCGCCGCCGCGCCCGCTGGTATTGCCGTTGATAGAGCAGTTCGTCATTGTGAGCGTGCCGGAGTTAAAGATGCCGGCGCCATCACCGCCCGAGGCCCCGAAACTGGCGCCGCTCCCGGTGCTGTTCGCCGATATGTTGACGTCTGTCAACGTCAACGCGCCGGAGTTTTTAATACCACCGCCATCTTCGCCGTGTCCGGAAACTCCGTCCGCAGTTTTACCGTTGGAGATTGTTAACCCTGAAATGGCAACCGTCGCCTGGACGGTGAAGATCCGGTAATCGCCACCCGTGTCTCTTCGCACGGTCATCAAAGTCGAGCCTGGCCCATTGATTGTGAGAATGGTCGACAGGTTGGGCAAAGCACTAGCCAGATTGATCGTCCCCGCAATGGAGAAGCTAATAGTGTCGTTACCGGCAACGCTGTTGGCCTCCTGTATTGCCGCGCGCAGGGTGCACTGATCTCCAGGAGTGGCGCTCGTGTCGCAGATGCCGTTGCCGACATTGTTATCGGCCGCGTCGCCGGCATCGTTAACAACGAAAGCGGAAGTGGGATCGAGAGGCGAGTCATGGTCCACCAGCGATGAGTTTGAGACTGGCCGATCGTCTTGCTTTGAGTCTACATGGACCACGGGCTTTTGGATGTTAGCGGTTAGCGGCGCCGGCGCGTGTTTGACCGCGATGCGTGCGGCGGCGGGGAGAAGCGATACCAGGACCGCGATAGAAAAGATCAAACAGCCGATAAAGACTCTGGAGCGTGTGGGAGTTTGGGAGCTTGAGATGTGCATGATTATCCTTACTGAATTCTGAGGCCGGCGCCGGAGGAGCGGCACCGCCACCGAGGGTGGTAGTAACTTCTGTTGCGCCGTTCATACTGCCTGAACTTTGGCGAAGGACTTTGGAGTTAAAAAGGAATTGCCTAAACTGAGCGGACAATTTAGGAAACGCCCGGGCGAGAAAGGCTCCGCTGGGACCACAGCCGTTAATAGTAAATTTACTGGGGTTTCAGCCTTAAACCGTTGCCGGCAGCGAGCCGAAGCCGAAGCACGCTTCCCGCGAAGTTGAGCGCAGAAGTTAACACGCAGACGAAACATCTGACAAGCATTTCGCCGATACCAATAGAGGCGATCAGCCACTCGCTCGTTGGCGTGAGGTCAGTGCCACTCATTGCCTTCGAACCGTCTCTTTTGTAGCAACTAAGTGGAGCACTGCTTAAAGTCACTGGAGTTTACTTTTCGTCCTTCATCCTTCATCCTTCATCCTCGTATGTCCGAACCACTCTTCGCGTCTCTATTCGACGAAACCGAGCGACGGCCGCTGACGGTTAGGGAGCTGACTGAATCGGTGCGCAAGGCGATTGAAGTGCGGTTCGCATCCGTTTGGGTGGAAGGCGAGATTTCAAACTTCAAGGCGCACTCCTCAGGTCATTGGTATTTCACGATCAAAGACGAGAGCGCCCAACTGCGCGCGAAATGTTTTCGTTCCGCGAACAGTCGCATACGCTTTCGCCCTACTGACGGCTTACACGTGAGAGCGCGTGGTCGCCTGACCGTCTATGAGGCGCGCGGCGAGTATGAGTTGATCGTCGAGGCGCTCGATCCGGTTGGCACCGGCGCGTTGCAGGTGGCCTTCGAGCAGCTCCGGGATCGCCTCCAGGCGGAGGGACTGTTTGCGCCGGAACGCAAGCGACCATTGCCGGTTTTTCCGGGACGAGTCGGGGTTGTTACTTCACCGACCGGCGCCGCCATTCGCGATATTCTCAATGTCATCTCCCGCCGCACGCGCACAGTTCACGTGCTCTTCTCTCCCGCGCGCGTGCAGGGCGACGGCGCCGGACGCGATATCGCACGGGCCATCAAACTGCTCAACGACCACCACGAGCGCGCCCGTAGCGACGGTCGCACCAAAGATTTAGTCGACGTGCTGATCGTGGGCCGCGGCGGTGGCTCAACTGAAGACCTCTGGGCGTTCAACGAAGAAGAAGTGGCGCGCGCGATTCGCGGTTCGGCGATTCCGGTGATCTCCGCCGTGGGCCATGAAACAGATTTCACCATCGCGGATTTCGTGGCGGACAGGAGAGCGCCCACGCCTTCGGCTGCGGCCGAACTGGTCGCCGCTCGCGAGGATCAGATTTGCGCGGCGCTGGCGCAAACCGGGCAATCGCTTTCACGGCTGATGCGCTACAAAATAGTTAATGCACGGACGCGCGTGCAGGAGCAAGCGCTTTCCCAGGTGTTCGATGAAGTGCGCGGCAGGTTACGCGAGGCCGCGGCTGCAACCACTTCCGCGCGACATCGCCTGCAAATACTGACGACCCAGGCGCTGCGAACCGCGCACCTGCGCGCCGATGCCGTAAGCAGCAGCTTGGCGCCGGCCCAGTTACGCGCCCGCTTCACTGAAGCCCGTGTCCGCTTTGAGTCAGCGTATACTGGGTGCAATATTGCGGTTGAGAATCAGGTTGAGGAAGCGAAGCAACGCCTCGGGCTGGTAGCGGCCTCGCTCGATGCGCTTTCGCCGTTAGCTGTACTGCAACGCGGCTATGCGATCGCGCAGACTGAAGATGGCAGACTCTTGCGTCAGGCGAAACTCATTTCTGTTGGCGATTCAATAAAGGTTCGGTTAGCGGAGGGAAGAATCGCTGCCCGCGTCGAGAACGTTGAAGAAAATTGAGTGCGACAGGGTGGCTTTGGAGTGCGCTGACCTGTCAGCGCTTGGTCCGGTCGCGACCTGTCGCGGCTATGTTCGCATGAGTCCGGATTAGATTTCGGCGTCAAGCCGCCGAAGACCAAAGCGGTGACCGGTCACCGCACTCCAAAGTGTTTGCGTTCAATCAAACAAAATGAAGAACACTGACGAACAACCCAAAAGTTTTGAAGCGTCACTGGAAGCGCTTGAAGAGATTGTCCATCAACTCGAAGGTGGCGATCTGCCGCTGGAAAAGAGTCTGGAACTATTTGAAGACGGCATCCGGCTTTCGCGTCAGTGTCAGGAGCGGCTTAATCAAGCCGAGCGCCGCATCGAAATTTTGCTTCGCGATAACCAGGGTCGCCCGGTTGTGAGCGCGTTCGAAGAAGCGAATGCAATTTCCGAAAACAGTAACACCGACTAATGACTACATCGTCTGAAATAGCTAATGAGCGTGCCGCGAGTGCTGAGGATTTGCGGCACTTCGTTATTGAAGCTCGGCGGCTGGTGGACGCGGCGCTCGATCAGATTCTTCCTGCGGAGTCGGTGCCGCCCGCAAAAGTTCATGCTGCAATTCGCTGGAGTGTTTTCGCCGGAGGCAAACGCTTCCGACCAACTCTCCTGCTCGCGGTGGGGCAAACCTTTGGCGCCGCGCCGGAACTATTAACCCACACCGCCTGCGCGCTGGAGATGATTCACACTTACTCGTTAATACACGACGATCTTCCTTCGATGGATAACGACGATCTAAGGCGCGGCCGTGCAACCTGTCATGTTCGTTTCGGCGAAGCGATTGCGATCCTGGCCGGCGACGCGCTGCAGACCCTCGCGTTCAGAACAGTTTCGAAAGACGAAAAACTCTCGGCGCAGAAGCGGATTGACTTAGTGCGAGAAATTGCGAGGGCGGCCGGAACGCCTGACGGAATGGTGGCCGGACAGGCCTGCGATCTCGAGGCTGAATCGCGTGAGGTGTCGGCAGACGAGTTGGAACAAATCCACCGTTTGAAGACTGGCGCACTGATCATCGCCGCGGCCAGATGCGGAGCCACCATCGCCGACGCTTCGGAAACTGAACTTGTGGCCATCACCGACTACGCCGCCCAGCTCGGACTGCTTTTTCAAATCACCGACGACCTATTGGATTTGACCGCCACGGTGGAAACGCTTGGCAAAACCCCCGGCAAGGATCTGCGCTCGAAGAAGGCCACTTACCCGGCGCTGTATGGAGTTGAGGCCACGCATAAACACCTGGCCCACGCACACCAAACAGCTTGCGCCGCGCTCGACCGTCTCAATCAGCCAACCGCACTGCTGCGCGCGATCGCTGATTTCATTTTGGAACGGCAGACGTGAGGCTGCTCTTTGGAGTGCGGTGACCTGTCACCGCTTTGGCCTTCGGCGGCTTGACGCCGCACTCGGGTGGGCAGGCTCAAGTGAACCGTGGCCGCGACAGGTCGCAGCCGACGAAAGCGGTGACCGGTCACCCACTCCAAAGAGGGGCGCTTTTTCAGTGAATCAAATCCTAATTAAGCATCAGACTGCAGGTGTCGTGTTGCTCGTTCTTGCCGTCACAAGCGGTGTCTTTGACGCTTGTCGGAAGTCGAGCAAACCCGTCACCGCATTCGATCAATCTGCACACCGAACTGAAATTCAGAAGTGGCAGAGTAATCGCCTGGCTAGTTTGACTAAAGATGACGGCTGGCTCACGCTCGTCGGCCTCTTCTGGTTAAACGAAGGCGAGAATAACTTTGGCAGCGGACCGAAGAATTCCGTCGTACTGCCCAAGGACAAGGCGCCGGCGGTCGCTGGAACGTTGTGGCTGGAGAAAGGTCGCGTGAGACTTGCCGTCCGCCCGGGCGTTGAAGTCACTGCAGACGGTAAGCCTCTCACCGCGTTCGATCTCAAAGACGATAACGACGAGAGTGGGCCAACGATCCTGAAATTCGGCTCGTTGCTTATCAATATCGTCAAACGCGGCGAGCGCATTGGTGTCAGAGTTAAAGATACTGAAAGCCGAACCCGCCGTGAGTTCAAAGGCCTCGAGTATTTTCCCATCGATCCCAAGTGGCGCATCGAAGCGCGCGTTGAGCCGTATCAGCCGCCAAAAATGATTCCGATTACGAACGTGCTTAGCATGACGGATAACGAGACTTCGCCCGGAGCCCTCGCGTTCGAAGTTGACGGCAAGACCTACCGGATCGATCCGATACTTGAAAAAGGCGAGAGCGATTGGTTCGTGATGATTGCCGATGAAACTACCGGAAGAGAAACCTACGGCGCCGGTCGTTACCTTTACGTATCGCCGCCGGACGCTTCCGGAAAAGTTGTGATCGATTTCAACAAGACTTACAGTCCGCCGTGCGCGTTCACAAACTACGCCACCTGCCCCTTACCGCCGCGGCAAAATTACCTGCCGTTTCGCGTCGAAGCCGGCGAGAAGAAATACACCGGCACGGTGCACTAATACGCTGGTTAACAGGGGAAAAGGGGAACGGGTAAAGGGTAACCTTCTCAACGCCTACCCCTTTTCTCGTTCCCCTTTTCCCCTGTTAGCCGTGCGTAGTGGTATTAACAAACAGAGCCCGCAACGGCCACGTGCCTAGACGTGTTGATCTATCAGAATCGTGTTTCCATCCGGATCGGCAATCATGAAGCTAGCGGGCCCAGTAGAGCTTTCGTCTGCTTCTGTAATCATACTCACGCCGCTAGCTTTTAGCTGGCGCTGCAACTCGCGAACGTCCCTGAATTCTCCGAGTGGCTGTGCATCGCTATTCCAGCCCGGGTTGAAGGTGAGAATATTCTTATCGAACATTCCTTGAAACAAACCAATATTCTGGTCGCCATTCTTCATAATCAGCCAATTCTGTGATTGATCTCCTGCAAAAACTGTAAAGCCCAGCTTTTCGTAAAAGAGCTTCGACGCCTCAATGTCTTTTACTGCGAGGCTAACAGAGAAATTTCCTAGTTCCATGATTTCCTCCTGCGTTCGGGTTCTGACGAATAAGGATCCCACGCGGGCAGGGAGAAGCCCGTGCCCCTACATATCCAACGCGGGCAGGGACAAGCCCGTGCCCTACGGTGGGTGGTTGCCTGCAAACTAAGAGCTGAACACCGGCGAGACTACTTCGTCCCGATCATTGTTTCGTGGTTTCTTTCTCAGTATCGCCGCAGAGACCACGGTAATAATCAAGCCCACCGGGAATGGCTCAATAAAAGTCAGAGCCGCGTTGATCAGCGGGTTGTCCAACATCGTCTTCATGTTCTTCATCTCCTGGACAGTGGCCTCGATCGTTTGCTGGCTCGCACCGGAGGCCTTCGCTTTCTCGACCATGTAGGCCCCGTATTTCTCAGCGAAGTCTGGCAGGAAGTTGTAGTAGACGATCTCCCAGGCGATGACGTAGCAGATGCATGAGATGAGGGTGATGAGAATTCCAATCGCGAATGCTTTGCCGAAAGTGATGTGGCCGCCGCCAACGTTTTCGCGATATGACCGAATGCCGAAGGGTACTAACAGCAGAGAAACGACGATACCCGTGTACCCTACGATCACACCCTTGTCAAAACCGATCCGATCGACAAAGGTAACCGTGGAGATTCCCAGCAGCATCGCCACTGCCCCGGAAATAAGCCCAAAAGTTAAAACAGTTTTCTTCATGAGATAGATTCTCCTAGCGGGAAAGAGTTTGTAACTTCGGGCGCAAAACTATCGTTTCTACGCGTGCTTGTCGTCATACTTTCGGATGATTTCCCGCGCTAACTCGAAAAATAATACTTTGGTGTTAGGGCAACGGTCTTGCCACGACCGAACACTATTCCAAGTGAAGCATCCGAAACAACTATTTAGTGCGTCACTATGGAATCAGGCCCAGCTCCTTGCCCACCTGCACCGCGTGGGTTCTCCGTTTCGCGCCGAGTTTGTCAAACAGTCTGCTGGAATGCGTCTTCACTGTGTTTTCGCTGACAAAAAGTTTTTCGGCAATCTCGCGGTTGCTCAAACCAGTTGCGATTAAACCAAGTATCTCCAACTCGCGAGGCGTAACACCAAGCTCGCGCAATCTTCCTTCGTTCAGAGCGAAAGGCGCAGCGCCTGACACCGCCACTTCCTTCAAGATGACGACTTCTTTCGTCTTAGTTAATTTCAATCCTAACCAGATTCCGACCCCAGCGAATAAGAGCGCGATCAGACCACCGTAGATTGCGACGGAGTGTTCTACCACCAGAAAGCGATATTCGACGAGTTTGAGCGCCGCGATCAGTATCCCGCCGCAGAGACCGTAGATGAGAATGTGCTTTTTCACGTGTGGGGCCTTGCTTAAGCGCGTTTCGGGAATGTCAGGTTCAGTAAATTTCCCAACACGTGGCCGTGTCGTCTTGCTCGAAGTCAGCAATCGCTTCAGCATGATCGCGAAGACGTCTTTCAACTGCGTCGGTGGGTTGGTTGCCACAACGTAGCCAGATCACCTTTGGTGGAGGACCATAAAGCGTCGCCATATCAGCAAAATCGGCATCCTGGGAAACGATTGTGAAAGCGTTGGTCTTCGCATGTTGCCAGATTTCCTGGTCCTCCGCCTCACCCAGACCAAGCAAGCGCACCTGGTTTGAGCCGGGGAAAAGGTCGGACAACTGTCGGCAGAGTTTGAAGCTCAGGTTCTGGTCGAACAAAAGCTTCATGTCGTGGCGGTCACGAGGCGGCGTTCGCGGTCGGCGGCGTAAGCAAGACAGGCGCGAATGTCATCTTCGGTTAGTTCGGGATAGTCACTGAGAATTTCCTCGTGCGTCATTCCGGCGGCAAGCCAGCCCAGCACATCTGCCACGGCAATACGCATTCCTCGAATGCAAGGTCGTCCGCCGCGCTTGCCTGGTTCAATAGTAATAATGCTCTGATAGTTCATCAATGAGCCCACTTTATCATAGCCAACCATGTCTTAACATGTTCATCGGTTCAAGGTTAGTGCAGCGCCGAGGGCCACTGATCGGTTGCCGCTGCCTTCTTCTGCATAGCTTTCAACGTATCGGGAATAAACGAAGTGATGTGGTGCGTTTCCTCGTGTCCATCGGAAAAGGTTTGATAGAGCGAGAAATCGGGCAGCGAAAGACAACTCAGCGGAGACTGAAGGTTATAGCCGGTATCGATACCGATGGCGCTATGGGAAATGTAGATCCCATGCCGGCCCACGCGCCCGCGCAACGGCAGCAGCGGCGTCGGAGTGTGGCCAAAGATGCAAGGCTTGCCGCGGTAGTTTTTATAAAACTCCATATCGCGCATCCAAAGCAGTGCTTGTGGCGCCGTGTCACGCGGGTGCTTGACGCGATCGAGACCAGCGTGGA
>DASYMB010000128.1:0-3815 GCA_036009285.1 Pyrinomonadaceae bacterium
ATAGATGGCATTTGAGATCATAGTCGTTGGCACTTCCACCGGCGGTTTGAAGGCACTGCAAATACTGCTTTCCGGCTTGCCCGCGGAATTTCCGTTGCCCATCGTTATCGTGCAGCACCGCGGAACCGGTTCAGAAAACGGCTTGTGTGAATTCCTGAGTAAGTCGAGCAACGCGGCCGTCAGCGAACCGGAAGACAAAGAGCCGTTGCGGCCCGGTCACACTTATCTGGCCCCGCGCGACTATCACTTGCTGATTGAAAACCGGAGCTTTGCTTTGTCAACCGATTCAGCGGTCAGATTTGCGCGGCCGTCGATAGATGTTCTTTTCGAATCGGTCGCCGACCAATATCGGCAAGGGGCCATCGGCGTGATTCTAACCGGCGCGAATCGTGACGGCGCGCGTGGATTGGCAGCGATAAAGTCGTATGGGGGAATGACCGTAGTTGAAGATCCCTCCTCCGCCGCTTGCCGCGAAATGCCGGACGCCGCACTCGCGCAAACTAACGCGGATTGGGTTTTAACTTTGCCGGATATAGCACCGCGCCTGCAACAGTTGGCTGCGTTCGGCGATCCACGTCGATTGCACGCGCGCGAAGCAGTCAAGACGGCCATGCACCATGGAAGCTGAAGAACGAATTAACATTCTGATGGTTGACGACAGCCCAACAAATCTGTTGGCGCTGGAATCCATCCTGCAAGCTCCCGAGCGGAACCTCGTCGGCGCCGCTTCCGGCGATGATGCGCTCAGGTATCTGCTGGATAACGAAGTCGCCGTGATCCTGATGGACGTTTACATGCCCGGCCTTGATGGCCTGGAAACTGCTGAGCTGATCCGCGGTCGCGACCGCTCGCGCAACATACCCATTATCTTCCTCACCGCGGATTCGACCGGCGGCCGACATCTGAGCCGCGGTTATTCGCTCGGCGCCGTTGATTACATTGTGAAGCCTGTCGAGCCGGACATCCTGCGATCCAAGGTCGCGGTCTTTGTCGAGTTGTTCAAGAAAACGCGCGAGGTAAAACTTCAGGCACAGTTGCTTGAAGAAAAGAACCTGGAACTCGAAAACGCAAACCTGGCCCGGCTCAACATGCTCATCGATCTGGGCCAGGAGTTGACGGCCGAACATGATCCCTGGCGCGTGTTGGAAAATTTTTGCCGCTCGGCCAGGCAGATTGTCGAAGCGCAGGAGGCGGCAGTCGGTTTGCTCAACGGCGACGGTGAGACCCTGCGCTACTTCTTCCGTTGCCCTACAGATGAAGACGCGGCGTCGGCGACCAGTAACGGCGTTCCAAAAGTTGCCGAACGGGCTTTGAAGTATTTGATTACTAAACGACGCCCGCTCAGACTCAACGATTCCGATGAGCTGCTGCGCACCAACGGAAAGACTTCGGAGTTGGTGCATTCCTTCCTGGGCGCCCCGATATTGTCGGCTGCCGGAGTTTGCGGTTGGGTTTACCTGCTTAACAAATTGAACGCCGACGATTTCACCGAAGCGGATGAACGGCTGGCTGCGACGCTCGCCACGCAAGTCGCGATCGCTTACGAAAACGCGCGGCTCTACAGCGACGCGCAGCGACACGCCGGCGAATTGCAATTGGAAATCACCGAGCGCAAACACGCCGAGGAAGAACGCGCCGAGCTGCTGGTTCGCGAGCAGGCAGCGCGAGCCGATGCCGAACAAGCGAACCGCACTAAGGATGAATTCCTGGCTGTGCTATCCCACGAGCTGCGCACCCCGCTATCGGCCATTCTCGGTTGGAGTCACCTGGTTCGCACCGGAAAGCTTGACGACGCGCAGATGTCTCGCGCGTTTGAAACTATTGAACGAAACGCGCGCTCGCAGTCGCAGTTGATCGACGATCTGCTAGACGTATCGCGCATCATCACCGGCAAGTTGCAAATCGAACCGCGGCCGGTCGATCTCTGCACCGTGATTGAAGCTGCGATTGAAGCGGTGCGCCCGGCTTTCGAAACGAAGGGCGTTCGCTTTGAAACCGTGCTGGACCCGGCTGCCTGCCTGGTCCCGGCAGATGCGAATCGCTTGCAGCAGATTTTCTGGAACCTCTTCAGCAACGCAATCAAATTTACGCCTGCGGACGGCAGGGTCAGCGTCGAGGTCCAGCGGGTCGGTCTGCGCGTGCAGATTTCCGTGAGCGATTCCGGCATCGGCATCACTCCTGAGTTTCTCCCTTACATCTTCGATCGCTTTCGCCAGGCTGATGGATCTACGACGAGAGTGCACGGCGGACTCGGCCTCGGTCTTTCCATTGTGAAACATCTGGTCCAACTCCATGACGGCAGCATTGAAGTGGCAAGTGAGGGAAAGAACGAAGGAGCTACGTTTACCGTCAGTCTTCCGCTCGCGCCGGCGGAGTCTTCTAAGACAAGTGAAAACGGCGCGACTACGGAGCCGGACGGGAACGGGCTGCCGCCAAGTTTTTCGAAGTTACTCGAAGGGCTGCGGATTCTGGTGGTTGACGACGAGGCTGATTCGCGTGATTTAGTAACTGCGATCCTGACGCGTTGCGGAGGGGAAGTGAGATGCTGTGAAACGGCCGCTGAGGCAATCCAGACTTTTCGCGCCTGGAAACCGGACCTGTTGGTGAGCGATATCGGGATGCCGCATGAAGACGGCTACTCCCTGATCAAGAAATTACGAAAGCTGCGATCGAAACTGGCCCGCGAAATTCCCGCCGTCGCGCTTACCGCTTACGCCACCGACGACGACCGCGAGCGCACCCTCTCAGCCGGGTTTCAAATGCATGTTGCCAAACCAATAGAACCGAAAGCGCTGGTGCGGTCCATAGCCGGCGCGGCCGGCCGCAAGGCCTGAAGCACTGATGGATGGATAAGCTGTAAAGCAAACTGTTAGTTTGCGTGGGGCGGCCACTCTCAACTGAATGGCAACCGGTCATCCGCAAACTAACAGTTTGCTTTACGTCAGAAATGCAGAGAGCCTCGACGTTAATGTCGAGGCTCTCCTTGTTTACCTTTTCGATTTCTTCCCAGTGCAGGTAGCGGAACCCTCCCTGACGGTCGCGCTTCTGCTTACGGTCGCGCGGGACTGACCTTCGTGCGCGACGACATCACCGCGGGCTGCTGCACTGCAAACGACGAGCTCGAGGCCAACGATGCCGGGAACACTCGTTGCGCTATGTTGAAGTAGCGGTTGCTGCTGATCTGATTGCCGGTGCCGGTGCTTACCCAAACGCCGACAGGCGCTTCGTTGAAAGTGTTGCCGGTGATTTTGTTGTTGTTGCCGTCGATAAACACTGCGGCTTCATCGCTATTGAAGATCGTGTTGTAGCGCGCGGTGTTGTTGTTGCCGTTAATGTAGATGCCGTCGAAAACGTCTGTATCGAAGATCGTGTTGCCTTCGATCAAGCCGTTGGTGACTGGCTGCATTGCGCTCTCGCCGCCGAAGAAGACATTCGCCTGGCTCTTGCCCAGGTGGTTGCGCAGCACCTTGATGCCGCTGGTGCCGGAGAAGACCAGAATGTTTGCGGCTACGAAATTACAAGCAACCGGGGTGCAGGCCGAGTAGTTGTTATTGATGACTGAGTTGCCTTCAATTGTACCGCGCGCGCCGAAGGCGAGCTGGATGCCGTTTTGAGCGATTAAGTTTGTGGCCCCGAAGCCGGTAACGGCGTTACCAGTGGCGGTGAGTTCGGTGCCGCTTTCATTACCGGTGATGCCGTTCTTCTGATAGTCGTGAACGCTGGTGTTGGAAACTTCCAAGCGCGCGCCGCGTGGTACGTTTATCTGGTTACCACTCTGGGCAAAAATGCCCACACCCGCCTGACATCCCAATAAC
>DASYMB010000129.1:0-4920 GCA_036009285.1 Pyrinomonadaceae bacterium
ATGGCGATGGCCGCGATAATGCCGATGATCGCGACCACAATGAGGAGTTCAATTAAGGAAAAGCCGTTTTCGTGTTTGCTCTTCATCTCTTGCCTCACTAAAAAAAGACCGAAGGTTGCTGTAGTCCGCACTTAATAAAAATCTACGGAGGCGAAAACGGACTCGCCCCCGATAGATCGATTGCTTCGCTTGAGGCGACTAGTTCAGTGGACCACCGCCGCTAATTGTGCGAGCAGTATCAGCCGAACAAGTTGGCGCCGCTGCGGTCGTGTTCACATACATCACGCCTGATTCGTTTACGTAGAAGGAGCGCGAGCCCGTTCCTGTAATCGGATTAAGCGTGGTATGAGCCGACGCGATCGACGAGGCATCGAAGGCAGGCAGACCGGCAACGGTCACGTTTCCGGCGGAGTAAAAATAGCCGCTCTTGGCAGTGCCACCGGCAGTCGCGGACGCAAGCACTGAATCAACCATTCCCGTGGTTCTCAAGTCAGCCAGGCTGCCATAGAGACCAGCGCCGGCGGTTGATTGGTAAGTAGCTTCCGAGCTGAAGATGACGCGCATTGAAGCAAGGGCCGAACCTTCGTTCGCAGCGCGACGCGAGGCCAGCAGGTTAGGGATAGCGATGGCGGCGATAATGCCGATGATCGCGACGACGATCAGGAGTTCTATCAGTGAGAAGCCCTCTTGGCGTTTGGTGTTCATGGTCTATTCGTGCTCCTTAGAAAGAAAGTGTGAAAAGATTCCAACGTGCTGCCAAAGTTCCTTCAACAAAAACCTACGGAGGCGAAAATGGACTCGCCCCCGCAGATAGTTGAGGTTGTTGGGGGCGGACTAGTTGAGGGGAGACCCGCCACTAACAGTACGAGCCGCAGTAGCCGTGCAAGTCGGCGCTGCCGCGGTGGTGTTAACAAACATTACGCCAGATTCGTTCACGTAGAAGGCGCGTGAGCCTGTACCCGTGATCGGATTGAGGGTGGTGTGGGCCGAGGCGATCGAAGTAGCATCGAAGGCAGGCAAACCGGCAACCGTGACGTTAGCAGCGGAGTAAAAATAGCCGCTCTTGGCAGTGCCACCGGCAGTCGCTGATGCCAGCACCGAATCGACCATGCCCATGGTTCTCAAGTCAGCCAGGCTGCCGTAGATGCCATTGCCGGCGGTTGCTTGATAGGTAGCTTCCGAGCTGAAGATGACGCGCATTGAGGCGAGGGCCGAGCCTTCGTTCGCAGCGCGACGTGAGGCCAGCAGGTTAGGGATAGCGATGGCGGCGATAATGCCGATAATCGCGACGACGATGAGGAGTTCTATCAGCGAGAAGCCCTCTTGGCGTTTGGTGTTCATGTTTTTATTCGTGCTCCTTAGAGAAAGTGTTTAGAAGTTTCTCGCGCCAACGGCCTCGTCATCACGATGTAACCGCGCAGAGCGCGAAGTTGTCAGGCGGCACAGTTACAAGGACTGTGCCACTCGGAAATCTCCAAGGGACTTTGCTAAGTAATGATTTTCTTCCGTAAACGACTGTTACGACTGGAGGGCTTTCGGCTGGGTGACAAATTACGGCAGGAAGGCAATGACGAATTCCGTCAAGAGGGAATCAGGATTTGCTTCAGCTTTCGCCGGCACTGGCAGCAAACTCCGATTCGTCTTCGTCACGGCGACGCGGAGTTGGATCAGATGCGCGGCGGCGAGGCGTCGACTCGCCAGTGCGGCGCTCGTCTCGCATTTGGGCCGTCAAACTTCGTATCCCATGTTTGTCCAACAGATGTCTGAGCGATCGCACCGACAGCGCGAGAATCTCGGCGGCGTTGGTCTGGTTTCCTGAAGTCCGACGGAGAGCTTCGAGGACGTAGGTCTTTTCCAGTTGGTCCATATGGGCCGTGAGGTTAAGGCCCGCTTCAGGAAACTCGAAACTTTCAGCAATGCGATACGGATTGTAGTTGGTGATTTTCTCAGGCAAACGCTCCGGTTGAATCGAGTCGGTCGTTTCCAGCGCTACCGCGCGTTCGACGGCATGTTCAAGTTCGCGGACGTTTCCGGGCCAGACATATTGTTCCAGCAACCGCACCGCGGCGTCGCTGATAGTCAAACTACGGCCGACGCTGGCGCTGAACTTTTCCACGAAATGTTTTGCGAGCTCGGGTATATCTTCGGCCCGCTCTCGTAAGGACGGAAGCTCGATAGGAATTACAGAGATGCGGTAGTAGAGGTCCTCACGAAACGTTCCATCTTTAACCATGCCGGCGAGATCGCGATTGGTTGCGGCGATGACGCGGGTATCGACTGTCGTCTCTTCAGTCGCGCCGACGGGCCGCAGCTTCCTTTCCTGCAGTACACGCAAAAGTTTCACCTGCATCGCCGGCGACATCTCGCCAATCTCGTCAAGAAAGACGGTGCCGGTGTTTGCAGCTTCAAAGAGCCCTTTGCGATTCGTATTGGCGCCGGTGAATGAGCCCTTCACGTAACCAAAGAGCTCCGACTCGAGCAGCGTTTCAGTGAAGGCGCCGCAGTTGATCGAGACGAACGGTTTTTCCGCTCGCGGGCCGAGGTCGTGGATAGCGCGCGCCACCAACTCTTTTCCGGTTCCCGATTCGCCAGTGACCAGAACAGTCGACTGCACCTGCGCAACGGTTTCAATCATCTGGTAGAGCGCCTGCATCCGCGCCGACGTGCCGATGATATTGTTGAGCTTGCCGCGTTTGCGCTGGTCCTGAATTAATGCCTTGTTCTCTTGGAGCAGCGCCTGGTTCTTCCTGGTGGCTGAGATCTTTTCCAGAGCGCGAGCGACCGTCTCTTTGAGCAAGTCGTTATCGAAAGGTTTCTGAACAAAACCATAAGCGCCCAGCAAAAAAGCTTCGCGAGCACTGTCGACGTTGGCGAAGGCCGTCATCATTACCACTTCAACTTCCGGCAAAAGCTCGCGCGCCGCGCGCAGCAGTTCGATTCCGTTCAGGTCAGGCATCCGCACGTCGGAAACAATCAGGTCGGCGGGACTTGCGCGTAGCAGCTCCATCGCTTCGCGGCCATTTCCGGCGGCACGTACCGTGTGGCCCTCACGCTGGAAGAGATGCGTCAGGAACTGCCGCATTCCGAGTTCATCGTCGACGATTAGTAAGTTGGCCATAAAAATTGAAGTCAGGAGTCAGGAATCAGGAATCAGAAGTCAGAATACAGAAGTCAGAATACAGAAGTAAGACGGTGCCATAGCTGGAAGCTGTTCCAGAGTGTTTGCCGGAAATTGGTTCATAGTCAGAGTTTTTGATCCGCTTTTTTCTGGTCCTGACTCCTGACTTCTGTATTCTGACTTCTGTATTCTGACTTCTGACTTCTGTCTTCTGACTCCTGACTTCTGACTCCTGACTCCTTTTCATTTCCGGTCGGCAATTCAATCATGATCGTCGTTCCTTGTCCCTCACGGCTACGGACGTTGATTGTACCACCATGATCGCGAATGATTTGATAGACAATTGAAAGTCCCAGCCCGGTTCCTCCGGTAGTCGAGGAAAAAGGCTCAAAGAGACGTTCCACCTGTTCCGGCGACATCCCCTTACCAGTATCAGAAAAAGCAATTCCCAGGCGGTTGTGCGAGTGTCTGCGCACGGAGGCGCGCAGCGTGCCCCCGTCCCGCATCGACTGCAAAGCGTTGCGTGCAAGATTCCAAAAGACTTGTTGCAACTGCTCTGAATCGGCATCGATCAGAAGCGGAGTGTCAGGCAATTCTTCCTTGATGAGATGGCCCTCGTCTATTTCCGCACTATTACGCAGCAGCGTAAACGTCTGTCGCAGTAGTTCGCCGACATCGATCCGCGACTGAATGATCGACCGCGGGCGCGCGTAGTTTAGAAAGTCGCTGATGATCCGGTTCAGCCGATCCGACTCACGCAGGATGATCTCCATCAACTCCGTTTGTGACGACTCGCCTTCCATGTCGGCGCGCAGCATCTGAATTGAGCCGCGCATCGCTGCCAACGGGTTACGAATTTCATGGGCGATTGACGCGGCCATCCGGCCGATGGCTGCGAGCCGGTCCTGGCGGCGCGAGGTTTCTTCGAGCGCGCGAATGTGAGTGAGATCCTGGAAGGTAATCACAGTTCCGGTGGTCTCGCCGAGTTCGGAGAAGAGAGGCGATAAACTAAAACCAAGCCGCAAGCGCAAGCCGTCGGCAGTCAAACAGTCTGCTTCAAAGCGCGGGCCGGCGTCCGGGGCCACGGTGATATCAATCGAATCGGAGATGATCGCCTTGAGTTCGCCGAAAAAGATTGAGGCCTCTTGTCCGCGCACATCGGCTTCGCCATAGCCGGTAATCTCTTCCGCGGCAGCGTTGAAGGTATAGATACGTCCTTGCAAGTCAGTGGTCACAACTCCGGAACGAATCGACGCCACAATCCGCTCATGCAGCGCGCGCAAGGTTGCCAGAGACTGGTTGGCAGCTTGCAAGCGCACATCGGAACGTGATTGTCGGGCAGCGAGTCGCGCCGACAGGAGTCCGACGACGAGAAAAGCAACGTCGAAGACCCCGATTGACTGGAAGGTTTGCGCGCGGCCTGCATCGAGCAAGTCCGTTGGCCCAACTGGGCCAACGCCGTTGAGTACGGCCAGCGCGCTGGCAGTGAACGCCACGGCGCAACCCAGCGAGATAACTACAACATCACGCGGACTGAGAAACAGACCTGAGGCGGCGATAACGACGATGTAGATCGCAATGTACGGCGAATGAATGACGTCCGTGGTCCAGACCAGCCACGTTACCAGGATGATGTCTATTACGAATTGAACTCGTGCTTGAAAAAGAAGCGATTTCGAGAAGGTGCGAGCGAGTGCGTAGATCGCGGTAAGGCCGCAAACAACCAGCAGCGGAGCCAACATCTCGGGCCAGGCCCGCGCGTTGCCGCCATGAACCCAGATCGCGCGCGCGAGAAATAAAAG
>DASYMB010000130.1:0-9727 GCA_036009285.1 Pyrinomonadaceae bacterium
GTGGCGGAAGATCGGTGAGTTGAAGCAGCGGGAACTGAAATGCCTGGGCCGCACCGTGCCCGAGCTTTCGCTTCGTTCCTATTCTTCAGGGGCTACCGTGCCTGACGAAGACCGCGAACGCATGGCCCGCGATCCTTCACTGGTCTATCAAGCGGGCCGCGAGTATGGCACGCGTCATTTCGTTTTCCGGCGCACGAACCTGCCCTGCCTGCGATGCGGCGGGCCTATCAAACAACTTCGGCAGGCAACCTACAACTCCGGCGAGAGCGAAGGAGAGGAAGAACGCACGCGTATTATTTATTTCTGTCCGAAGTGCCAAAACGTCAGGTGAGCAGGCTAGCCCGCGGTAGCGGGCGATAGCATAAAGCCTGGGGTGGAGGGAAGCGGAACCCCAGGAACCGATCGTTGAAAACATTCAAAGCCCGCGGAGCGGCCGACAGTCCAATGATTCTCACGGTGCAGTTCTTGTAGTCGTAACCGCTATCGCCCGCTTCGCGGGCTCTACAAGGCTTTGTGTTGGCGATCCTGGGGTTCCGCTACGCTCCACCCCAGGCTTTATGCCCTCGCCCGCTAGCGCGGGCTGGGACCCCCGGTGTACATCATCGAGAGTCTTCACGACAGTCGCGGATTGTTTACTTCTTCTTGAGCAACGCATTCTTGTTCAGAAAAGCGATCACTGCAGCGTTGAACTCTGTCGGTTTCTCCATCATCAGGAAATGGCCCACACCATCCCACACTTGAAAATCAAGATTCGGCGCGATGCTGTGATAAAACTGCTCAGTGTCAGCGGGATAGAAAGGTGACTTCGCCATGATTGCCAGCACCGGCACGTTGATCTTGTCCTGGCCCCAGATCGCCTCGTTGGCCATTCCTTCCATCGCACTTACCAAAATACTCTGCGGCGTATTTTGAAATGAAGTTTGAATTCGCTGTTGGTTTGCGGCGGAAAGATTCGGACCGGCCATCGCGGCAAACATCTGCTTCCCGGTCTCTTTGTAATTGGGTCCGCGAAGACCCGCGATCAATCCGTCTAACAGCTTCTTGTCGGGAAAATTACGTAAGGCGCCGTCGACGATCACGATTCCCAGAGTCTTCTCAGGATACTTCCGATAAAACTGCCTCGCCACCGGAGTGCCCATGCTATGGCCCACCAACACCGCGCGTTTCACCCGTGCCTCGCTCAACACGGCGTCAACCGCGCGCGCAAACAAATCCATGCTGTAGGTAAGCTCGGGTTTGTCACTTTGGCCGTGCCCCGGAAGGTCTATCGCGATCACGCGGTTGCGCTTCGCGAGGTCTGGAATTGAGTCGCGCCAGAAGTCCAGGTTCGAGCCCCAACCGTGAATCAATACCAGCGCCTCGTCGCCTTTGCCATAGCTCCGGTAATGAACGCGCGCGCCGTCGAGCTTCGCGTAGCGCGATTCTCCTTCAGACGCTTTGGACGCTTCCGACTTCGTAGGCTGACCGGCCGTAGCTCCTGGTCCACTCACAAAAGCAACTGCAAGCGTGATAACCAGCAAGACCAGCCATTCGATACGCGCCTTCAGTTTCGCGTCAATATAGTTTCTCGATTTGTTCCTCATAAAGACCTTCCTCTCTCAAGACCTATAAATCATAACTCATCGCTCATAACTCAACCTTTTCATGATCCCCGCATGCGCTTCGAGTATCTCAGTCGTTTGCTCGGGGTTCGGCTCCAGCGACCAATCATCGTGGTCAAACGTGCCGCCCAGAATAATTCCATCCCGGCGCGGAAACATATAACCCGAGTCTGAGATATAGCAGTAGTCAACTTCCGGTTGTGGTAACAGCACTTCAAGTTGGCCGCGCACCGGACCAAGCTTCTCGTCACCAAAGAGTTGTCTTGCGCCGAGCCCGGTACAATTGAAAATCACCTGCTCCGAAAGCCGCGCCACCTCTGCACGGTTATTAAACTCCTTAACGACGACTTTCCCACCAGCGATGTAAAAGTCGCGCAACAGCGCCCGCAGGTAAGTGTGCGGCTCGATCATCATCGTGCTGAATTGCCGCGCATAAGGAAAGCCGAAATACTGTTCCGGGTGGCGATGGATTTCAGTTTGCGGATAGAGGTCAGCGCCGCCGACGAGTTCGCGATCCGGCGAGGCCTCTCCGGTTATCAGCTCATAAGTGTCGGTCCAGCGTACGCCATACTCCACGCCTACCAATCCCTGAAACGCACGATTTGATATGTGACAAGCAAGTCGAAACTGTTCAAGAAACTTCGCGCTCGCCATTTGCGGATTGTAACTTGAGGTCGGAAGCCACAACGCACCGGCGATGTTCGATGTAGTCTGTGGCGGGAGGTCTTTCGCGTAGATCGTAACGCTCCCACCTTCAGCCAGTAGACGTCTTTGCAGCAACCGTGCAGTGGTGAGGCCCATCACGCCGCATCCGAGCACGGCGAAACGACGAGGAGACCTGCGCACGGCCCGCCTTGCCACCTGATGCGGATTTCTTCGCAGCACCCCTGACAAACTAGGCCCGCCCGCTACCGCAGGCGGTTCTGACAAGCCCTGCGGCAGCGGGCGGGCCTCGTTTGTTCGCATCGGCTGTGGCCTCACGCCGGTTTGCATAAAGTCTCTTGCAATATCAACCGCGAGCGACGACGTGCCCCACGACAAAGTGACCCCCGCGCCGCCATGACCATAGTTGTGAACCAGCAACTTATCACCCAAACGCTCCGCCTCAACCACAAACCCTTCGTCACGATACGGCCTCAGCCCAACCACCTCACGAATGATCCGATTGCGCGCAACTTTAACCGGAGCGAAGTAGCGCTTCGCCTCCTGCTCCATCGCCAGCAAACTCGCCTGGACCACCGAGAACGGTGAATGCAAAGCAGCGCCAGCCAAACCGGCAGCACCTATTGCCACTGCGCCGCGAAGAAACCTTCGACGATTTATCTCATTCGAAACCATAACTGATCGCGTTGGATCCTCCCTCCCGAGTGCCGATGAGACTCTACACCCGACGTTGCCATTCCGTGCCAACACGAATTCATTGAACGTCCTTGCCGGATTTTTATCCTGGCGGGCTCCAAACCTTAGCAATCACTGCTGCTTTGGTTTTCTCTTGGCCACCATCTCGCCGCACTTGCTCAGTTGGCAACCAAGCCTATAAGTTGCCAAGCCACCGACCAAACTCACTTTCAGTACGCTTGCCAACTTTAACAACGGCACTACGCTTGAAGAACGTACTGCCGAAAATGTGGATGTACCCACCTAAATCAGATGGAAGGTAGAAATCTCCGTACTTCAACATTGCTACCTTAGTCTTTCCGAACTGCCCATAAAAGTAACCAAATTCGAACAGAACATTAAGGTTCGGTACCTCGACCGCGTTACCACGTACAGTTGATTTCGCCTCTGGCGAAAACAATAGCAAAGCTGCGTCGACCTTGTTCCTTACGTTGTCCAATTCCTCAAGGCAATGTTTTGCCCGCACTGAAGGTCTCCCACCAAGGCAGAAACTTTACAGTTGGACCTTTGAAATACTCCACCACGGCCTTCGCCTGGGACTTTGCTGCTGTAGAGGATCCGATGAAGATTTTGGTTTTGGGCATAAGAGACTATCCCTACCTCTCTACCTATCGTCTGGGCTATCGGCGCGAAGCAGTTGAGCGATCTATGAGCAAGCCTCACTCGATACGTGGAGAATTGCAATATCGAGAAAGTGAAGCCAGTCGGTGACGAGGACGGGCGAATAGTAAACCCTTTAATCGTAAGTCGTAAATAGTAAATCTTGAATGGTAAGGCAAGATAACCAGGACAGTGGAGCAGTAACAGCGATCGGAAAGGGCAGTGGCGGTTATTGTTTGCGGCCTGCTGTTTACCGCCTTCGCTCACCAACCGGTCGTCGTATTCGAACCCGTGCCGATCAGCACGCGGATGATCACCGGCGAATTTGCGAGGAGCATAGTTAGCCAGGTGCGCCGGCGATGGATGTCTTCGGCGAGATAAAACATCCGCGGCGGAAAGTAAATCAACAGCGCGATAAAACTCAGGAAAAAGAGTCTGCCGCCAAACTCCAAGAGACTTGAAGGATGGCCCAGCGGAGCAAACGTCAACATGTTCCAAAACACCTGGAACAGAATCATGTTCAGAAACAAGCAGACGTCTCCGAGAGCTTCGCTTTGCGGACTACGCAAGAACGGCGATTGCGGCGGCTTTTTTGGGGGCATGAAGTAACGATAGATGAGATAGGTTTGAACGATCGTGAGGATCAACCCGAGTATTACAAGTGGAACGAACACTGCGGGATTGTCGGCCAGGCGTCTCCCGAAAATGAATTGGCCCAGGCTCGTCATGATTGCCGAAGTAATTACCAGGTTCAGGCAGAAGTAGAAGAGTGGGTTGAAGAGACAACCGCCAAGAGTTGTTTGTTCCGCGTCAACGGTTTTGCCTTGCGCTTTAAGACGCTGATGAAAGTGCCAGCGTTTCAGCACGGCTCCGACAGCAGGCAGTATCCACATCGCGAGAAAGGTGAGTCCGAGCGCCAGTTGTGCGAGGGGATTTTCGGCTGAGACCTCATTGAAAACACCTATGTAAAGCCTCGTGAGAAAACGCATGAGGAAAAGGTTGAGGACGAAAACGAAAACGTCCAGCAGCA
Source organism: Pyrinomonadaceae bacterium (assembly GCA_036009285.1). Lineage (GTDB taxonomy): Bacteria > Acidobacteriota > Blastocatellia > Pyrinomonadales > Pyrinomonadaceae > PSRF01. Next base: position 4,630 of record DASYMB010000130.1, read on the forward strand.
GTCCGCGATTCGTTTTGGCGAAGAGGTATGCGAGGCGATTCTTTTCGGAATAGGGTTCGCTTGCGCCGGGCGCTCGTTGACTATCTTTGCTCTTGGAGCTTTTCCGCTTCGGCATTTCGTATCGTGCAAGTTCGCAATCGGAAATTGCTCTCGGCTATGCCGCCAGATGTGCGGAAAGTCTATGACTTTCCGTCCGATCACAACTTAAAAGGGGCTACGACCCGGAACGAAGGGGCGCCAGCCCCGGAAGAATCTTTGACTGACCGAAGGCCATAGGCCTTCCGCACATCGGGCGGCACAGCCGCGCCAGCAACCTCACCCCCGAGTGAGCTGTCGATACTTGATGCGGTGCGGTTGATCCGCCGCCGCCCCGAGCCGCGCTTTCCGATCCTCCTCGTAATCCGAGTAGTTTCCTTCGAACCATACAACCTTGCTGTCGCCTTCGAAAGCGAGGATGTGCGTTGCTACACGGTCCAGGAACCAGCGGTCGTGCGAAATTACAACCGCACAGCCGGCGAAGTTTTCCAGCGCTTCTTCCAACGCTCGCAGCGTGTTGACGTCCAAATCGTTTGTCGGTTCGTCCAACAACAAAACGTTCGCACCCTCTTTCAACATCTTCGCCAGGTGCACGCGATTGCGTTCGCCACCGGAGAGCATGCTGACTTTTTTCTGTTGGTCCGAGCCGGAGAAATTGAAGCGTCCGACGTAAGCGCGCGAATTTACTTCTCGCTTGCCGAGCATCAGCAAATCCGTGCCGCCGGAAATTTCTTCCCAGATCGATTTGTTCGGATCGAGCGTGCGGCTCTGGTCCACATAAGCGAGCTCGACAGTTTCACCAATCCGAATGGTGCCGGAATCGGGCTCTTCCAATTTCGTAATCATGCGAAACAGCGTCGTCTTGCCGGCCCCGTTTGGTCCAATCACGCCAACAATGCCGCCGGGAGGCAGCGCAAACTTCATGTCGTCGACCAACAGGTGATCGCCATAAGCTTTGCTCACACCTTCCGCTTCAATCACGACGTTGCCCAGACGCGGCCCGGGCGGAATGTGTATCTCCAAATCCTCGCGACGCTTTTCTGAATTCTCCTGCAACATGGATTCATACGCGTTGATGCGGGCCTTGCCTTTTGCGTGACGCGCCTTCGGCGACATGCGAATCCATTCGAGTTCGCGTTGCAGCGTCTTCTGCCTTTCGCTTTCCGATTTCTCTTCGCGCCGCAGACGCTCTTGTTTCTGTTCCAGCCAACTGGTGTAGTTTCCCTTCCAGGGAATGCCTTTGCCCTGGTCCAGTTCCAAAATCCAACCGGCGACGTTATCGAGGAAATAGCGATCGTGCGTTACCGCGATGATTGTGCCCGGATAACTTTGCAGATGATGTTCGAGCCACGCGACCGACTCCGCATCAAGATGGTTGGTTGGTTCGTCGAGGAGCAGGATGTCGGGCTTTTGCAGCAGCAGACGACACAAGGCAACGCGTCGGCGTTCACCCCCGGACAACACCGCGACCTTCGTTTCCGGCGGCGGACAGCGCAACGCGTCCATGGCCATCTCCAGCCGCGCGTCAAGATCCCAGGCGTCCTGATGGTCGAGTTTCTCCTGAACCTCACCCTGCCGCGCCAGCAGTTTATCCATGTCCTCGTCGGACATCTCTTCGCCAAACTTGGCGTTGATTTCGTCAAACTCCTTCAGCAAACTAACAGTTTCCTGAACGGCGTCTTCCACGACTTCACGGACGGTGCGCGCGTCGTCGAGCAACGGTTCCTGCTCCAGATAGCCCACCGTAAAGCCTGGCGAGATAACTGTCTCGCCGTTAATCTCTTTGTCCACGCCCGCGAGTATGCGTAGCAGCGACGACTTCCCCGATCCGTTCAGACCGATCACGCCAATCTTCGCGCCGTAGAAATAGGAAAGGTAAATATCTTTGAGGACGGCCTTCTTATCGTAAAACTTGCTGACGCCGACCATGGAGTAGATGACTTTGTTTGGTTCAGTGCTCATAATGATCGTTATGTGCGTACCGGAGACAAACGAAACTTCGTCGATCGTGGAATCGAGCTAAGGCGACAACTTGCCGATATTCCGCTTCGATCATGCGGCCTCCGCGGGTACGATTTGGCTGGGATGAAGCTTGAGGTATCCAAGAATCTCTGCGTTCATCTTCTCGAGTTCGGCAAGATAACTGTTGGCCATGAACACATATTCTTCCGGTTTTGTAGTGACACGCATCTGTGTGAGAATGCCACAAAAAAAGGAAATGCGTTCTCGCGTGGCCTGTAGTTCCAAATCATTAGCGATCATCTTAACCTCCCTCAGATTACTTCCACGATCCCGCGCCGGCCCTTGTCTCTCCTGATCTGCCAGTGGTTAACAAAGCTATCCACTGTCTCAAGTAATATCTGTGAAGCTCGAATCGCAAACACACTTGCACCAAAATCGTCCTGCGCGTGGAGATGGTCAAACAGTCGTCTCGCTTCGACCGCACATTCTTGTTGCGTGAAATCGTCGTGCATAATCAAAATGATGTCAACATCGTTCGGGTCGGCCTTTGCAGTGACGTAACTGCCAAAGATTATGAACCGTTTGAGGTTGGAAGTGCTGCGGGCTAGTTCGTAAACTCGAATCAGGCGTGTTGTCACTAGTTGTCGCTGCGAAGATCCGTGGCCGAAGCGGGCGATGACTTCATCCAGCGAAGCCCGATGCACACCGACAGGCAGATTCCCCTGATTATCAAATTCCGGCGGCAACATAAGGAATCGCTCTTAAGGACATTTGGAGCTGTGGGAAGCGCAGCGCGCAGACGGTCCATGATGGCACGGGTTTCTATTTGCAGGTGATTAATATCAGTCTAATCGCGTGCAATCTGCTCTCTAGCGACGTCGATGCGTCGGACACACTCTCCGACCGCAGCGGGAAGATCGAAGGTTCGTGCATGCCAACAGATTCAAAGGTAGTTAATTTCTCCATCGTTTCACCTCCCGCGGCATCTTAGCATCGTTTCTCTAGTTCAAGTTTCAATGTCACTGTCATGGTCAAACTTCATATGTTCCACTGCCAGAAAGTGTATGTGAATCTCCATTGGATTGTGAAGCCCTGTCGCATCATTGGCCCGCGGTTCCAAGAAGAGATTCATTTACTAAGAGCAAGGCCGTCCTGTGTCATCTAGCGCGGCGGGCCGGATTTGTGCCAGAATGCGCGCACATTAATAAGTGGCGCCTAACGAGTCGGTCATGAAATGACTCAAGGCAAGCTCGGTCAAAAATCTCGCACTGTTTTCCTGCCAGGGCGTCGAAGTTAATTAAGGGAGAGTTCCGCCGGAATCCGGCCACCCGCTTACGCAGGCGGTTCTGACTGACCGGTTGAAGTTAATCGAAGTTATCAAGGGGAGTCGAAGCCCGCGCTGCGGGCGACTACGTTTATGTTCCCACTTGGGGAGGATTGGCAATGAAGCGTTGGTTCCTTTTGTGTGTGATTGCAGTTCCGCTCGTCGCGTTGTTGTGCGTCGCCATCGTGAAATCGCAGCGGATGGACCACGCCGAGATGAAGCTGGAACAGGACGACGCCCAGGCGATGAAAGTTGAAGTGACGCCGTGGGGGCCGACGCAGGAAATGCTTGACGGAGCGGCCGCGAGGTTGGCGCGCCAGTCGCAGGTGCGGCGTTACTTGAAGGGGACGCGCAGTCGCATGCTCTCGTTGGAACTCGTGGTGAGCGACGAGAAGGATAGTTCCGAGTCCACACCGCCAAACCGCTATCGCGGCACCTTCTACGATTACACCAACAATCTCACTGTGGTCGCGGAGAGCAGCTTCGATCGTCCGGAGACAGTCGACGTCACTGTTTCAGCCTGGCAGCCGCTGCCGAGTAACGAAGAAATGGACGAGGCTGTTGACATACTGAAAGCGGACCCGAGACTTGGCCCAGCACTACTGGATGAGCGCGTGCAGATTTATCCGCCCATGCCGCCGCTCTATTTTCCGGCCAACGCTAAGGGACGTGTGGAACGCACTATCAACGTCGGTCTGTTGGCGAAAGACGCGACGGACAAAAGCGTCGAGCGCGCGAACGAGGTGGTGGCGGTGAATCTTTCGCGGCGCAGCGTGCTGAGATTTGCTGCCGGCGCACCCCCAACCTCGAGGGCTGCTCCCGCGGCCACCTGTGGGCCAAGCGCCAGCGGGTCTTCCACGGGCAGAGGAATCGCCGGACAGTATCAATTCGTTATCACGAATTCGGACGGCACAGAGCTGTGGAGTTTTCTGGCGATCAGGCCATCGGCATCTTCGGGTCAGGACGCTTCAGGCGTCGAGCTGCAGAGAGTGAAGTTTAGAGGCAAGGTGGTTTTGAAACGCGCCCACGTTCCGATCCTCAACGTGCTATACGACGGCAACACCTGCGGACCCTATCGCGATTGGGAATACGCCGAGAGTCAGTTCAACGCCGATCCGACGAACGGTACCACCGTCACGCCAGGCGTGCGCTCCTGCACTGTCCCGGCCACCACGCAACTCGATACTGCAGTTGACTCGGGCAATTTCCAGGGCATCGCTTTTTACAGCAGCGGCGACGCGATAATTCTCGTCAGCGAAATGTCCGCCGGCTGGTATCGTTACATTTCCGAGTGGGGCTTTCACAAGGACGGCACAATCAGCCCGCGTTTCGGCATGGGCGCGACGATAAACAGTTGCACTTGCAATGGACACGTCCACCACGCTTATTGGCGCTTCGACTTTGACATCGACGGCAGTTCACCCAACCGCGTGCGTGAAGTGGGCGCGGGCCTTAGACCGGTGCCGCCAACTAACATCAACTACGAACTCCGGAGCTATCGCGTCAATCGATCGGCTTATTGGCTGGTGGAAAATTCCAATACGCTCAACTCTTACCGGATCGCGCCAAACATAAACGATGGCACGGCGCTTAACGACACTTACGGCGGCGGAGATCTCTGGTTCCTCGGTTATAACTCCGCGGAGATCGACGACCACCTCGTGCGCACGAGCACCGCGGCAAACCTGAATGCCTTCGTTAACAACCAGAAAATTACGGATACCGATCTGGTGGTCTGGTACGGCATACACATCGATCACAATCGCGCCGGCGGGC
>DASYMB010000131.1:0-6231 GCA_036009285.1 Pyrinomonadaceae bacterium
TTAAACCCGCCGCCGCTTTCCGCAGTCTCTTGCTACACAGTGATGCGTACGCGGCAATGAGGTCAGTACCACCTCGCGGTAGCGGGTGGGTCCGTATCAAGGTCCTGGACTTTCGTCTCCATAGCTGGGCGCGCCTCATTCATTCCGTGTGCTTTTTACCAACGCGATCCACCCGCTACCGCGCGGTGGTACTGACTTCATTGCATCGCAGGCCACCCGCTACCGCGCGGTGGTACTGACTTCATTGCATCGCAGGCTTTTCGATTGTCACCAACACACTAACGGCACTACCAGGAGTCGGAAATTGGAGGCGCGTTGCGCCGGCCAGTTGCTGGGCAAGTTGGTTATGTCAGGAGAACCAAGTTGCTGTATTCGCGGTGCCGGCGGAACGCGCCCCCTGCTTATGAGCTGGCGCTCATAGGATTTTCACGTGGAGCCACCGGTGCCGGTTGCACCCGAGCCCGTTGCGCCGGTGCTCGGCCCACCGGTGCCGGTTGCACCGGTGCCCGAGCCTCCGCTGCCGGTTCCGCCGGTGCCCGATCCACCCGAACCTGTTGCACCACCGCCGGCGCCGCCGGTGCCGGTTCCGCCGGTGCCTGCTCCACCGGAGCCAGAGCCGCCGCCGCCGGTTGCACCAGAGCCAGAGCCACCCGAGCCGGTTGCGCCGGTGCCCGAGCCGCCGGTGGGTGAACCGCTGGTCGGGGCTGAGGGTGGTCGCTTGCTGCGTGGGTCGCGTTCCGTGTGGCTGGCGCTGGTCCACTGGGCCAGCACGGCCGGATTGTTGGCATACTTATTCTTCACAATCGCGTCCAGCTTGCGCACGGCAGCCACTCCTTCATCGATCACGGAGTCAATCGCCGCGCCGGCCGCGATGCGTTGTCCCAGGCCGCTCGACTGTTCGCTAATACCTGCTTCCATGGCGGCGATGTCGTCCGCCAAGTCCTCAAGAAAATCGGCGGCTATTTCGTGCGCGATAAACTGCGCCGCTAACGGCCTCGCGTCCACCGCAAAGGCCCGGGCCGTACTCAGTAAGAGCGCATCGTTACCCGGGAGCGGCAGGCGAAACTTTTCGTCGAGACCAGGCACTTCATCAGCCATCACGCGCGCGGTGCGGCTAATCGCCTGCAGATCCTCGAGTAAAGCCTGGCGCGCTTGTCCGCGGCTGGTAGTCCCCTGTCTGGCCGCTCCGCCTTTCGAAGCCTGGGAGGTGGCGTGTCCCTCGAGGGTGGTAACGATGCCGCTAAGAGTTACGAAGAGTCGGCTGCCAAGGCTGTTGGCGGCGAAGTCGGTGGCGTGTTCAGCGCCAAAATCGCGCACGCGCACGAACATCTGGTGTTTTCTGTTTTCACGATCGTTCATTGTTGTGAGTCTCCTTGAGTTTGAAGGTTGAGGGTTTTGCCACTGCAATCCGGGATTGAGCGGCGTTGAGGGTACGACTTACGAGACTCTGGCCTGGTGCAAGGTCGCCATATGTCTCGCCGTTGAGTTCTAACGACTTGGCCCGAAAAATGGTTCGGCCGGTTCGGGCCAAGCAGAAGCCCGACCGTTAGGGAGGGCTCAAGATCGAAATTCTGGCAGAAACTAGAGCCCTTGCTAACGCGCGGGCTTCTGCCTGGCACAGCGTACTCAGCCCATTGACACTTTTCGGGCCAGGCCAGTTCTAACGGAGCTGAGTCTAAAACACTTGGGAAAGCGTGTCTATCGAGAATTTTCCTGTAATTGCCAACAAAAGCGGGCCTTGCTGGTCTCAGGGTCAAATCTTCCACGCTCGGGACCAAATGTTACACACTCAGGATGGCTGCTTACACGGCTGGGATGGAGACTTACACGAGAAAGATCGCATCTCACACGCTCAGGATGGCGGGTTACACGCTCAGGATGGCGTCTTACACGCTCAGGATCACTGCTTACACGCCAAAGATCACGTCTTCCGCGCTCAGGATCACTATTTACGCGTCAAGGATCGCGCCTCACACGCTCCGGATGGCAGTTTACACAGTAAAGATCAGAATTTCCGCCGGCAGGATGGCGAGTGACACGGAAAAGATCGGGAGTTCCGCGGCCAGGATGGCGTCTCCCGCGGGAAAGATCACTCGCTCCGGGCGCGGCGGCGGTTGCGCAAGAGAGGTGGACCGCTACACCACCGCTATATAAGGGGGCAGCCATGAGATTATTAAGTAACCTGCGGGCGCCGCGCGGTGTCTGACCTTATGAGGAAGTCAAAATCGTGATAAATGGGGGGAACATGAAAACATTCGGCAAGATACAAACATTCGCAATCGCTTTACTACTCGGCGGCTCTTTGGCCTCCGGCACGGTGGTCCAGGCGCAAACGTGGACCGGTCAAAACCGTCAGGACCGCCAGCAAAGACGCGAAGACAGACAGGATAACAGGCAAGATCGACGTGAGGCCCAACGCGGGCGGAACTGGGATCGTTACGGAAACTACGGCGGCTCATTCCAATTGCGGCAGACCGCGCTAAACGCCGGCTACAACGAAGGCATCAAGGAAGGTCGCAAGGATCGGAATCGTGGTCGGCATGATTTCCGTAACAATAGCGCTTACCGCAACGCTGCGAAAGACTACAGCTCGAAGCTGGGCGATAAGAGACTGTACCAGCGTTATTATCGCGATGGTTACGAGAACGGCTACAACGACGGTTACAACGGATACTGAGAGCAGTGAGCAGTGGGACGAACATAAGGAAGCGCGGTTCTTCACCGCGTAGCGGTAGCAGACAGTAGCCGGGGTAAGCGCCTTGCGCGCCACGCCCGGTCGAATCGCAACCAAAATCTTTTCACGCTGAAGGCGTGAAGAAGCCGGTAGCGGGTAACATGTGAAAGGAAAGTCCACAAACGATCGGCCCCTGAGAGCGGAAGGAACGCAAAGCACCGCAGAGAAAAACATCGCCGACCCATCGAGGGTCGGCGATGTTATTTCGTTTGGCGCCTGTCTACTGTTATTACGCCTTAGAGTTTCTTCATGTCGTCGTCCAGGGTTAAACGTTCGGGCTCCATGACTCCAAGCTGATTGTAATATCCGCCGGGAGCGAATTGACCGTGCTCACCAATATCCAGCGAGCGTTCTTCAGTCTTTAGAGCTTCTTCCGCTGTAGGCGCCTCGGGTTCCCATCCTTCCTCGCCTTCCTTCTTGTTGGTCTTAGGATCGCGTTCCTGCATTATTGGCCTCCTTGTTTGCAAACTTGCCAAGACTTAAGGCAACCAGCGGGCCTCGAGAGAAAGCATCAGCAAACAGATGTTAGCAACTGGCCGGCGTAGTGAAGCGCGACACTGGTGTTCGCGGTCAAAACGGATCAATGCAAAGTCCAATGTCTAATGTCCAATGTCCAATGTCACTGAAAGTCTTCGAGCTTTGTCCACTGCCGAACATTGCTCGGGCTACAGGAGTTGCCGGCACGCTGGCAAACGAAGAACTGCGTAATCGGGTGAATCTCCCAGAGAGAGAAACGCTTCGGTTGGCCCCGCAGATCGTCAGCCGGATCGGAGTTGACTACGTGGTCGTTGTCGTAGAAAAGTCCACCAACCACCATCACGTTGAGAGCCTGTCGCTTCACCTTTTTTAGTTTGACGAGATTCCACTCAGCCGGCCGATCGTGAGGAATCATTTCCACCACCACGCCCTGAAACTCGGAGTTCGCAGGGCGTAGCACGATCGGAATATGAAAGTCGTTGTTCGTCTGGTTCCGAAGACTGCAGTTTACCGACTCGCCGGTGTTCGGGTGTGGGTCTGCGCCCGTGGCGATAAATCCGGTGAGCTTAACAAGTTTGCCTTCACCCGCTCTCCCATTAGCAACCGTAAAATTCTTAAGTGTGTCTCGTTGCGCCTGGGTGAGTTCCTTGCCTTGGTCCACGACCGCGTCAGCCTGGCGCTGCAACGCCCGGAGGTCAGAGAAACTTAGCAAAACGCTTGCGGACCCGGTGGGTTGATGATTCTTTGCCTTGTTGAATATTCCCCGCTTCGAATCGGGAGCTGCGCAGCCGTTCTCTTTGCAATCAGCGAGTGTTTGTACGCATGGGCCCGCCGCAGCTTCGCTCAGCGCCGCCGCCTCCCCCGACGGCTCTATTGCTAAGTCGCGGGCGGAAACGTACCCCTGGCGTCCACCATCAAGAATGACTCGCCAAAAACCTTTGCGAGTTTCCCTTCTCAGAATTCGCACTGATCCATCTTTAGGCAAGCGACTAATAACTTGCTCGCGAGCCGATGGCTTGCGGCGCACGCGTGTGGCGCGGCGCACGGTGCCGGTAAGAATTGTGATCCCTTCCTGCTCCTGCGCCATCAGGGGAGATGCCAAGCCTATTAATGTGAATAACAAGAGAATTTTCATTGAAATGTTCAGCATGAGAGCTCCTTCTGTCGCGAGGGTACGGTTGAGAGTCTAGCGAGTACGAAGTGTGGTCGGATGGATTATAGGCGCTGCAAGAGTCTTTGCAAAGAAAAAGGGGATAAACCGCCGGGCATCGTTTAGAAAGGGGACTTGTCCGCCTCACGCCTCCGGGGCACAAGTGCTCTTTCTAAACGGCTCGCCGGATTAGGTGCACGGCATCCCGTGCACCTATGCCAACCGAAAACAGATTGGAAATGGAAGATGGAAGATGGTGGATTCAACTTACGACTGCAACAGTTGAATTCTTTTTCGCTCCAGCGGAGCGAGATGTTTATAGCTCGAGTGCACTCAAAGATCTCGCTCCTTTAGGAGCAAAACGCGGCCTTGGCTCGGGCATGCCTTAGCGATTGCGCTCCCACGGAGCGCCCGAGTAAAAAAAGGACCGCTAAGCTATAAACATCTCGCCCCTCTGGGGCCAAAGCGGCAAACAACGATCTGTTGCACTTCCAACTTAAATCCGCGGATGACAAATCAGAAACGGAAAATCTTCTTCGTCTTCCGCTCCTGCTCCTGCCGTCTGCCTCTTCGCTCAAGGCTCCGGGCTGAAGCGTCTGTCTTCGAAACCTCGCGCGCCTTCGCGTCTGCGTAAAGGATCGGGACCCTCGTAACGTCGCGGTAATAATCCGAGTCGCACCAGCGCCGAATAATATTCATAGCGAATCGTCACTTCCGCCGCCGGCCGCGAGTCGAGTTCCAGGTTCACCCAGCGCACATCATTGTGAACCGAACGCCCAATACCCGTCGCCGCATACTCGTCGTCTGGCTGCGGTCGTGCCGCGGGAGCTTGTCGCTGCTTGAGCATATCTGTAGAACTACTGCCGGCTTTCGGTTCTTTACGCGCGCTTTCGCCACTGCTGTCCGCAGCCGGTTCTTTATTCAGGCGCCCATCTTCCTCATAAGGAGGGCGTGGATATGGCGGCGGTGAAACAGGAACCGGATAAGGCCGGCGCTCGCGGAAGAATACGGCTGTTACGACTCCGAGATTTGAAGTTTGCCCAAGCTTGGCGCCGTAAGAGTCGCGCTCGGAAGTGAAATAAAAGCGACGGGCCCGCTCGGAACTCATCTGCCAGCCACCGATGCTGATTGTCCCGTAGGGCTCAATCACCCACTTGCTCGCGTTCCAGGCGCTGGTGTGCCGTGCGTCAATACTGTTCAGGCCATCGACCGACAGCGCCACTGCGACGCGATAAGGCAAAGGATTGCGAACTCTAACTTCGTACTCGGCGCCGGCGATGGCTTCGACATAAGTCTTGCCGCGCCCGTCGTACTCAGCCAGAGGACGTCCATCGACAAGTATCTCAACTTCAAAACTGCGGTCCGGAATCGGGCGCTGGGCGATGTCGCCCGCAGCAACATCGGCATCGGCATCCGCAACCGCGCCAGATATCGACGCTTCGGTCCTGGCGTTTGAAAACATGAAAGCGCTGACCGCGATCAGCGCCACGCAGCCACAGCAAAGCATTACCAATTTTCTCTTCACGGTGCTCGCCTCCTGTAAGAAATTGCTTTTTCCCCGTAAGAGGAACGGGAGGGTTGGGGAAACTTGCGCGGAGGCTACAGCCGAGGGGTGCGCGGAAGGAGAGGCAGCCTGCGGCAGGTAAAAAAGGTAGAAGGCAGCGAGATTTTCCCTTTCTCATTTGTCATTGGCGGATTCAAGTTGGAAGTGCAACAGATCGTTGTTTGTCGCTTTGCCCCAGAGGGGCGAGATGTTTATAGCTTGGCGGTCCTTTCTTTACTCCGGCGCTCCGTGGGAGCGCAATCGCTAATGCATGCCCGAGCGAAGGCCGGGTTTCGCTCCTGACGGAGCGAGATCTTTGAGTGCACT
>DASYMB010000132.1:0-4127 GCA_036009285.1 Pyrinomonadaceae bacterium
ATAACACCTGAATAAGAATTGCGCAGCAGGTCAGCGGGGCCATGCAAGAATTTATAAGAGCGAGTAACCCACCCAACGCAATCACAACATCAGGGTCCGACTTCAACGCTTCACCTTCTGGTAATCAATCGCTTCCAGCGAGGGAGTCGCATTATAGTGATCGAAATTTTTTTTGCAACCCCAAATTCGATCTGCGGTGGTCCATAGCTTACAACACGCAAATTCATTTTGTTTGCTGCCGGTGAGCGATCCTTTCGCCATGCAAACAACTCTGTTGCGAGAGGATAGATGATCGCATGAAGCAAAGTCTCAATCCTCAAATAGATCTGTTCGCGGTGATTTTCTTTTTTCGCACGTTACGAATTCTCCTGAAAAAGTGCAGACTTTATTCTCAAGCACAAACCGTTCGCCGTCTGTATCGCGCAACACTTTCCACTCGCGCGTGCTGGTCCTACCATAAGTAGTTCTCAACTGACGATCACTTCGCAAAGAAATTCCGAAAGTAGTTAAGAAAGAAAAAATATTTTTGATTTGCTGTCGCTCGAATAAAAGTGTGCCTTGCGGATCGATGCCGGTGTCGCGCAAAAGAAAAACAAATCGCGCAAGAGAATTACAATATCAGTGAACGTTGGTTGAAGTACGACAGTTGTTGCGAGGATGTCAGTGCGGCTTGCGATCTTTCAAACGATAAACAAATTTTAGTCCTGACCAGACGTCGTTTATTGCACAAACTTTTACGTCAACCAGACCAGCATTTAGTCCGATGCAGCGAATGCTATTTTCAGAAAGATCAGTAGCGACGCCTGAAGCTTTCTTCGGCCACGCAATCCAAAGCATTCCATTTTCCGCGAGTTTCCTCCGCAGGCCGGGAAACTCTTTCTTTAACGTTTGCTGCGACTCAGCGAAGAAGAGTATGAGATCGAGCCCTTTAGTTAACGGTCCGGCTATGATCTGCACGTCGTTTGGCAAAGGATCGAGTTCGCGTTGAAATTCTGGCGGCGGATTCGCCAGAGCGACGCGAAAATCTTCTCTGAATCCGAGTTTTTTTGCGAGGGGCGTCCCTGAGTAACCTGCCATATTAGTTAACTCCGAGATCGAGGATCGCTGATTCAAGTTGGAAGTGCAGCAGATCGTTGTTTTGTCGCTTTGCCCCAGAGGGGCGAAATGTTTATAGCCCCGCGGATCGATTACCAGAGTTTCAATATCTTCCACCAGGTGAAACCGAGCACAACCCAAATAGTAATGGTCAGCGTTGAGACAATGAGTCCCAGTTTCCACCAGGTTCGCTGTTTGACATAACCGGCGCCGAAGTAAATCGGAGCCGGCGTTGTTCCGAAGTGTGTAAGTGAGGCATCGAGATTGGAAAAGTACGCCAGCGACAGCACCGCCAGGTACGGAGGAGCGCCGGCGGCGAGTATCACTACCAAAAAAGGCGTGTACATCGCAGTCGCATGCGCCGTGATGCTCGCGAAACCGTAATGGGCATAGAAGTAAACAAACAAAAGCACCGCGAGCGCTGCCCACCAATGCCAACCGACGGTGAAACTCGCCGCAGTTTCCGCAAAGCGTTTGGTGATTCCCGTTTCGCCAAGCGCTTCAGCCATCCTGACCAGTCCGCCGTACCAAATAAAAACGTCCCAGGCGGCGCGCTCGCTAATCACGTCTTCCCAATTCAAGACACCGAACAACAAAAGTACGCAGATGCCTAAGAGCGCGACCGCGGCATAGTTGATTTGGTGAAAGGCGGTCGTCATCCACAAACTTGCAACGAGCGCGAAGACAATGAGCATCAGCTTTTCGCCGGAATTCATGCGCCCCATCCGCTTTAATTCGTTGGCCGCAAACTCGGCAGCCGCGGGGGTGTGTTTGACCTCCGGCGGATAGATTCGATAGAGCACGAGGGGAACGACCACCAGCGAGACCAGGCCGGGGACAACGGCGGCCAGCGCCCAGCGCGCATAGGTCAATTCAATTCCTGTAACTTGCTGGGCAAATTTAGCAATCAAAACATTTGAGGCCTGTCCCGTCAGGAACATGGCACAAACAATCACGTCGCACTGATAGATGAGCGTCATCAGAAACGCGCCCAGTCGTCCCGCACTTTCGCCCGGTCTTGAGTCGTAAGCTTCTGCCAGACTTTTTGCTACAGGAAAGATAATTCCGCCGGCCCGCGCGCCGTTGGAGGGAATCACCATCGCGAGCAGCATGTCCGTAGAGACGAGCGCATAACCCAGGCCAAGGGAATGCCTGCCGATGGCGCGAATGAACAGGAAGGCGATGCGTCTTCCGAGTCCGGTCTTGATCATGCCACGCGACATGAAGAAGGCGGCGAGCACCAGCCAAACGATAGGATCGCCGTAGCCACCCAGCGCCGCGGCGACTGGCAGCGTGCCGGTGAGCGCCAGCGCCGCAACTCCGAGCAGTACCATCGCTCCACCCGGCACCGGCCGCACGATTGAACCAACGATTGTGGCCACGAAAATCGCGAACAAGTGCCAGGATTGGGGAGTGATGCCCGCGGGAACGGGCACCATTAAGACGAGCAAGCCGGCGGCGAGCACAATCGCCCATCGAATAAGCCGACTCTTTAGGGGTAGGTGCTGATCGGATTCAACTAACAGCGGGTCTTCAATCGGGTCCGTGGCTGAAGCAGGTTTTGGAGTTTCTTCCAAGCGATGAATCCTTTTGAGCTTATTGCGCCTCTAAGTCTTAAATTGAACGGTATCTTCCCTGAACCTTCCCCCGCCGCTCGGATAACTCCCGCACGCGTCGGGAAGCTTCCCCGCCGCTCGGGATAACTCCCCCACGCGTCGGGAAGCTTCCCCGCCGCTCGGGATAACGCCCCCACGCGTCGGGAAGCTTCCCCGCTGCTCGGGATAGCTCCCCCACCCATCGGGAAGCTTCCCCGCCGCTCGGGATAACTCCCCGACGTCTGGGGAACTTTCGCCGCGGCCCGCATTTCTTAAAATAGATCATCTATCGGAACCGTACCTTACCAAGCCGCGGTCGCCCACTTTCGTGAGCTTGGCTTCTTGTCTGCCATTGACCTGGGGTTTCCGCTGCGCTCCACCTCAGGCTTTATGCTGCTGCCGGCTACCCGGGGCTAAGAAAAATAAGCCTGGCAGACCTTGATCAGAGCTTCCTAAGGTTTGTTGAAAACCAGGGATTCCAAAGGTGCTTCCTTGTCCGCAGTCAGAAAGTAGTTCCCTGCATCACTAGAATAGAACTCCTGCAGGAATTGGATTCCCGCTGCAGGACTGAGCGAATGGAGAAGCTCCAGGTCGAGATTACTGGCAAACCGCTCCTTCCGATCGCGCCGGTTCAGATAACCTTCTCGATAGGCCGACTCAGCATCCCGAAAGCGGGCGCCTGATTCTCTCGGCGCCAGAAACGCGTTGTTGTATTCCAGTTCCAGGATACCGTAGCTGTGTTTCTCACAAAGATCTTCGAGCGCCGCGATGGAATAACCGTAGAAGTGGTAACGTAGTTGAAACTCAGGATCGAACTTCACCACAAATTTGAGCGGCGGCGGTATGTTTTCATTAATCTCGGTGACGACCAGGCCCGGGCGGAAGTGCGACAGGATCGCATCCAGGACCCAGTAGTCGTTTCCGTCTATGTCCAGGCATAACACGCCGAAATTCTTTTCTATCCGGAAGTTTTTCAGTAGCGAGGAGACGTTGTCGGGGGCTGCGAGCGCGTGTACCGCGTGAGCCGCGGGAAATTTGCGATAGGCCCTCGCTAGTAAGGCATGCTTCCCGGCATCAGCCTCAATACCCAACGCTTTCCAGCCGGCCAGTAACAAAGCGTAACTGTTTGACCAGCGCACACCATTGCCCGCTCCGATATCCACCACCGTCCTCGCCTGGCCCTGCGGCAACAGCTCCTCAATGTATTTAGCGAGGATCTGTTGTTCATTGGCGTGGGAAAAACGTCCTCGAAGAGAGTACCGAACCCTTTGGAGCGAGAGCTCAATGATACTGCCGTAGTGTTGGGCAGTTTTTGACAGGTTCATTTCTATAAAGGGATCGACCTGGCTGATTTGAAGGAAGCCTTGCGCCGCTAAGATACCAAAACTCTTCAGGGTTTGTAATGCACGCCTACTAGTTTGCGCGCCTTCGTAGGAC
>DASYMB010000133.1:0-5921 GCA_036009285.1 Pyrinomonadaceae bacterium
GGAGCACAGGCGACTTCGGCAGACATTGATTGTCAACAGGCGGATGTTACTCCCGTCGACGGTGCGAATCAACCACGCAACGGTTCATAAAGAGTGGCTTGGTTAGCGTGAGGGCAAAGAATCACGGCAGAACCTGAGGCGATGAGTAAAATGAACTTGATTCAGCGATTCATTTGAATCTAGCTCCTAACGTTACCCTTGTTTCCTTCCAAAGGAACTACTTGGACAGTGGCGTCGCGCACTTCATGCAGAAAACGGTTGATTACGGAGCCGTGTATGAACAAATCCCACCGGGACCGCGCCGTCTGACCGAACACAACATGTGTGATGCCTTCTCGACGAGCAAAGTCGATCAGCTCGCTGGCGGCATGCCGGCCCTTAAGTTTTACTATTCGCGCTCCCAAGGCTTCGGCGAATTCGATGTTTTCCTTCAGGGCCGATTCGTCTTCTGCTTTTATTTTTCCGGGCTCTTGATCGGGCGTTTCCACATACACAGCGAACCAGTCGGAAGCGAGCCTGCCCGCGATTCGTGACCCCATTCGTAATATTCTTTTGGCGCTCCCGCGTGAGGCGATGGCAACCATAACTTTTTCCGGAATCGACGCCTGCTCCAGTCCCTCACGCAGGCGGTAGTCGTGCGACTTTGCCGCCTGATCGACAGCGACCTGCCTCAGCGCCAGCTCTCTTAACGCGGCGAGATTCCCTTTGCGGAAAAAGTTATTCAGCGACTGCTGGATCTTTTCTACTGGATAAATCTTGCCCTGCCGCAGGCGGGTGCGAATGGTATCAACCGAGACATCTACATCAACAACCTCATCCGCGCGCTTAAGAAAACAGTCGGGAATAGTTTCTCTCACGCGGACCCCCGTGATACGCGCCACCGCGTCGTTCAGCGACTCGAGATGTGCACGTTGAAAGCGGCAATAACAGAAATGCCCGCGTCCAGAATTTCACGAACGTCTTCATAACGCTTGTGGTTTTTCGAGCCGGGAATATTTGTGTGGGCCAACTCGTCAACCAGGATAAGCGCCGGCCGGCGTTTTATGATGGCGGCGACGTCCATCTCTTCGAAAATCGCGCCGCGATATTCAATCTTTCCGAGCGGAACTCTTTCAAGGTCGTCGATCAAAGCTTCCGTTTCCGCGCGTCCGTGACTCTCAATCAACCCAATGCAAATGTCGACTCCCTGGGTTCTCAGAAGCTGGGCCTCCTCGAGCATTTTATACGTCTTGCCGACGCCCGGCGCCGATCCAATGTAGACGCGCAATCGCGCCCGCTCGCTCTCATGGAGTTTAGCGAGAAGTGATTCAGGCGATGGGCGGTTGCCGTTTTGGTCCATCGAATTTGGCGCTGGGTACTTTGTGTTTTGAACTTTGCACTTTGACGGTCTTTAGTCTTCGGACTTTGGTCTTTGTTAGGCGTCCAGGTTCAATCGTCCAGATTCAAACTGTGGTGAAACACAAAGACCAAGGTCCAAAATCTAAAGTCCAAACTTCATTTCTTCAACGGATACCTACCATCAATATCCAGATTAAGTTCGAGCACATTCACTCTGGGCTCTCCAAGAAAACCAAACTGCCTGCCTTCCGTGTGGGCGGCGACTATTCCTTTGAGTTCAACTTCACTTATGCCTCGCCGGCGAGCTACGCGCGGGACCTGGTACTCAGCGGCGGCCGGCGAAATGTGGGGGTCAAGCCCCGAGCCGGAAGTTGTAACTAAGTCAATCGGCACTGGCTTTCGCGAGTTCTCTGCCTGCGCTTTTTCCACCTCAGCCTTTATCCGGTCAATCAACTTCTGATTAATTGGACCAAGATTTGACCCCGAAGACGCACCAGCGTCGTAACCATTCGCTCCCGCCGCCGAAGGGCGCGAATGGAAATAGCCGGGAGAAGAAAAGGGTTGACCGAGCAAACGCGATCCGACAATTGCGCCATCGGCACGCCTGATGAGTGACCCGTTGGCTTGCACCGGAAAGATCACCTGCGCGATGCCCGTTACGAAAAGCGGATAAATCAAGCCAAACAAAACAGTGGTTACCACGGTCATCAAAATTGCGGTCGTTAGGTTTTTCATAACACACCTTTCCGGGGCAGTAGCCCGACCGTTCAAGCTAATCCCAGCGCATGAATAATCATGTCTATTATCTTAATACCGACGAAAGGAGCCACCAGGCCGCCAACCCCGTAAACCAGCAAGTTGCGTCTGAGCAGCGCCGCCGCCGCCATCGCACGATACTTAACGCCCCGTAGCGCGAGGGGAATCAAGGCAATGATAATCAGCGCGTTGAAGATCACGGCCGACAAAATCGCCGACTGCGGCGTGCGCAAGCCCATGATGTTCAGCGCGTTCAAAACGGGAAACGCGACCGCAAACATCGCCGGAATGATCGCGAAGTATTTAGCCACGTCGTTGGCAATTGAAAACGTTGTGAGCGCGCCCCGAGTCATGAGCAGTTGCTTTCCGATTTCCACGATTTCAATCAGTTTAGTGGGATTGGAATCGAGATCCACCATGTTGCCGGCTTCCTTCGCCGCTTGCGTGCCGGTATTCATAGCCACACCGACATCGGCCTGAGCAAGCGCGGGCGCATCGTTAGTTCCATCGCCGGTCATCGCCACCAACTTGCCGCCCGCCTGTTCCTTCTTGATGAGCGCCATCTTATCTTCGGGGGTGGCTTGAGCAAGAAAATCATCGACGCCCGCCTCGCGCGCGATGGTCGCCGCCGTCAGCGGGTTGTCGCCGGTGATCATCACGGTCCGGATACCCATCTGCCGCATTTGGTTAAAGCGCTCGACCATGCCGCCCTTAATGATGTCCTTGAGTTGAATCACGCCAAGCGGCAGCCGGTCTGCTGCAACAACCAACGGCGTTCCCCCTTCGCGGGAGATTCTTTCAACAATGTCACTCAAGTCATCATTAAGATGAGATGCAATCGAGCCAAGATATTTTGTTATAGCGTCGGCAGCGCCTTTGCGGATTTCGCGCCCGTCGAGATCCACTCCGGACATGCGCGTCTGCGCCGTGAAGGCCACGAAGGTTGCTTCGTGCGCCGCGAGCTCGCGCCCACGCAGTCCATAATTCTCTTTCGCAAGTATTACTATTGAACGGCCCTCGGGTGTCTCATCGGCGAGCGATGACAATTGCGCCGCTGCGGCCAATTCTTTTTCATCGACTCCCGGCAAGGGAATGAAAGCTGTCGCCTGCCGATTGCCCAGGGTAATCGTACCCGTCTTATCCAACAGCAGCGTGTTGACATCGCCCGCGGCCTCGACGGCGCGGCCCGACATCGCCAGCACGTTGTGTTGAATCAGACGGTCCATGCCCGCAATCCCAATGGCCGAGAGCAAGCCGCCGATAGTTGTTGGGATCAAACAGACGAGCAGTGAGACCAGGACGAAGGTCGTCTGCGGAGCACTGGAATAGATCGCAAACGGTTGTAAGGTGACTACGGCTAACAAGAAGATGATAGTGAGACCGGCAAGCAGGATGTTGAGCGCGATCTCATTGGGCGTCTTCTGTCTTTCGGCGCCTTCAACGAGAGCGATCATGCGATCGATAAATGTCTCGCCAGGGTTGGAACTGATGCGGACCTTGATCTGATCCGAGAGCACGCGCGTACCTCCAGTCACCGCGGAACGGTCGCCGCCTGCTTCGCGAATCACCGGTGCGCTTTCGCCCGTAATCGCGGACTCGTCAACCGAAGCAACACCCTCAATGATCTCGCCGTCGGCGGGAACAAATTCTCCGGCCGACACCACCACAATGTCATGTCGGCGCAGTTGTTGAGCGCTGACGACCTTAATCTGAGCGTCCGGCGACAGAAGATTGGCAGTAGTTTCCTGTTTGGCCCTTCGTAGATTGTCAGCCTGCGCTTTGCCGCGTCCCTCGGCCATCGCCTCGGCGAAGTTGGCGAACAGCACGGTGAACCACAACCAGAGCGTGATCTGTAACTCGAAGCCGTGGTTGGTGGCCGGCATTGGAGCGATGAGGCCGCGAACGAGTTGGATCGTCGTTACTAAGCTGCCGACTTCGACGACGAACATCACCGGATTTTTCATCATGGTGCGCGGGTTCAACTTTTTTAGCGAATCCAACAACGCCCGTTTGACGATTTGCGTATTCCATATTGCCGTCTTCGTTTTTTTGCTCATACTCGTGCTCGGTTATGCCGTCTGATGTGCGGTAGCGGCTCCGCCCTACCGCAAAGAGCCCCCGATAACTGCGGGGCGGCGCCCCAATTCGATCGCGCCGGGTCGCTGGAAGAGGGGCATAGCCCCTTCAGAGTTAAGTGTCTCCGGAAAGTCATAGACTTTCCGCATATCGGCCGGCAAAGGCGCGAAAAGGTGTTGAGATGCAGTTGTCAAAATGTCTTCCCTGCGTTCATCAGCAACTGCTCGACGATTGCCCCGAGACTCAGCGCCGGAAAAAACGTTAAGGCGCCTACTATCACGATCACGCTGACGAGCAACGTCGTGAAGAGTGGTGTCGTAACCGGGAACGTTCCGAGGGACGGGGGCACAATTTTTTTGCGCGCCAGATTGCCGGCGATTGCGAGCATCGGAATGATCATGAAAAAGCGTCCGACCAGGGTTGTCACTCCAGTCGTCGTGTTGTACCAAAGCGTGTTTGCTGAAATCCCCGCAAAGGCCGAACCGTTATTGCCGGCGGCGGAAGTAAAGGCGTAAAGAATCTCCGACAAACCATGTGGCCCACCGTTATTCAACTGTGAGGTGCCAAACCCTGATGCCACCACCGAGATAGCTGCCAACACCAAAATGACGAGGGGAAATACGAGCACCGCCAGCATTGCCATCTTCACTTCATACGCTTCGATTTTCTTCCCGAGATATTCGGGGGTCCGCCCGACCATAAGCCCGGCGATGAAAACAGAGAGAACAACGTAAATCAAAATGCCGTACATTCCTGCACCCACGCCGCCGAAGACCACTTCACTCAGCATGATGTTGGCGAGCGGTACCAAACCTCCGAGCGGAGTGAAACTATCGTGCATCGAGTTGACGGCCCCACATGAAGCATCAGTGGTGACAGTCGCAAACAGTGCGGAATTGGCGATCCCGAAGCGGACCTCCTTGCCTTCCATGTTGCCCCCTGATTGTGAAGAGCTTGCCACTTGATCAGTTTCCGCCAGCAAAGGATTGCCGCGCGCTTCTGAGCGATACGCGACCAACACACCGGCCAGAAAAAGCATCGCCATGGCAGCGAAGACGGCCCAGCCATGTTTCTGTGAGCCGGTCATCCGGCCAAGCGTATAAGTCAGTCCCGCCGACACAGCGAAGATCGCAAACATCTGCAGCAGGTTTGAGAACGGTGTCGGGTTCTCGAAGGGATGCGCACTGTTGGCGTTGAAGAATCCGCCTCCATTAGTGCCCCACATTTTGATCGCCTCCTGAGAAGCTACGGGTCCCTGCGCGATTGTTTGAATCTCAATCGTCTGCTGCTCTTTGATCGTTGTGCCGTCAGGGTTGGTAGTGAGGTTACCGCCGGCATCCTGCTGGTCGCTCTCAATGGTCTGCTGCTCGAGTAACCGCGCCGTGTCGTAAGGCCGCAGATTTTGCACGACGCCCTGCGAAACCAGCAGCAAGGCGCCGACAATGCAGAACGGCAGTAACACCCAAAGCGTGGCGCGCACCAGATCAACCCAGAAGTTGCCGATGGTTTCCATCTCACGCCTGGCGATGCCGCGAATGACGGCAACAGCGAGAGCAATGCCGACCGCCGCCGAGACAAAGTTGTGATAAGCAAGTCCGGCCATCTGCGTCAGATAGCTCATCGTGGTTTCGGGAACATACGACTGCCAGTTGGTATTTGTCGTAAACGATGCCGCGGTGTTAAATGCCGAGCCTGCAAAGCCGCCGGAATCAACCCCGGACAAGTGTTGTGGGTTAAGGGGCAAGTAACCC
>DASYMB010000134.1:0-10038 GCA_036009285.1 Pyrinomonadaceae bacterium
AGCCGCCGACGACCGCCATGATGACTAACATGCCCATGCGATCGGGAGCGCGTTTTGCCCCCGCGATCAAGCGGGAGAGCAAAATCACGTAGGCCAACAAAACGAGAATGCACCCGACGAACCCGGTATTGCCCGCCGTTACCGCAAAAATAAAATCAGTATGGGGCTCCGGCAAAAACTTGAGACTGCTTTGCGAGTGAGAGGTTGCTCCAGCACCACCGCTACCTCCTGCTCCAGTTACACCACCGCCGCCGGGAGCGGCACCACCACCGCCCTTTCCTCTTCCTCCGTCGGAAGTGTCGGCGCCAAGCAACCCGCCTTCGCCCACAGTCAGAATCGACTGCCAGGTGTTGTAACCGAAGCCGCGCCGGTCCGCGTTTTCCGGATCGAGGATTACGTTGATGCGCTCCTGCTGGTAGTTCTTCACCAGGTGGGTCTTCACTCCCACCCAGTAAGCAGCCGGCACCAGCACGACGCTGAGGACCACGGCCGCAACCACGTAACGCATTCGTATCGCAGAAAGAAAAAGAACGATAGCCAGGATTGGCAGATAAGTTAGAACCTGGCCCACGTCATGCTCGAGCAGAATAAGAAAGATCGGCAGGGCAAGAATCAACGCTCCCATCGCCATCTCCTTCAAAGTCAACACACTCATCCGGTGCCTACCGAAAAAGCGCGCCAGCATCATGGCGGTGGTTACTTTTACAAACTCCGACGGCTGGAATTGTCCAATGCCCGGAACTTTGATCCAGGCCCGCTGTCCGTTAATACGCAAACCAATTCCCGGAACGAGAACGATCACGAGCAACAGCAGACCGAAAACGTAAAATGCGGGCGCGATGTTGAGCAGCTTCCGGTAGTCGTTGAAAGCGACCAGCAACATCGCCACTACGGCAATCCCAAGACCGATGAGCTGCTTCACCCAATAGTTCTCCGTGGGTTGCGCATTGCGAATCTGAATGGTGCCGAAGCAAACAATGCCGATTGCGAGCAAGGCCAGCAGCCAATCGAAATCTCGCAGCCCTCTTTTTTGGATTATTGTTACCATCCGCTGAGCGGGACTTTGGTCTTGGGTCTCTGTCTTGGATTTTGGTCTTGGGTCTTTGGTTTTTGGTCTTAGTACTTAGAACTTTGATCTACCCTAACCAGACTAAGCTCAAAGGTCGAAGTCCAAAAACCAAAAACCAAAGACCCAAGACCAAAAACCAAAGACCAAAGACCAAAGGCCCAAGACCCGCCACCCGCTATTCATTGATTTCGCGCTATCGCGGTCTCCGGTTTTTTGGGTTCAGGTTTATTGTCCGGCTTTGGAGTTTTGGCCACCGGCAATGCGCCCGGCGGTTCAGCGTTTCGCGTCTTGCGGTAATAAGCGTCGTACACCCGACGAACTGCCGGGGCCGCGTGCTGGCCTCCGAAGCCTGAATTTTCTATTAAAGCTACCAGGGCGATCTCAGGCTTGTAAGCGGGCGCGTAAGATACAAACCAGGAGTGGTCCTTATTTTTCCCGGTGTCTTTTCCCAGCCCGACTACCTGAGCCGTTCCGGTTTTGCCGGCGATATCGAAACCCGCCATGCGTATGGCGGCGCCGGTGCCGCCGTTGTTCACCACGCCCCACATTCCTTCAACGACGAGATGATGGATGTCTTCGGGAATTGAAAGCAGCTTCGGATTGGGCCGCGTCGAATCAAGCGGTTGAAAGGAGCGACCGGCGCGCGCTTCGAACGGTCCCGCGGCATCCATAGATCTAACTTCTTTCAAAAGATGGGGCACATACAGCTTGCCGCCATTGGCCACGCCCGCGACCGTGCGCAGCAAAGCGATGGGAGTGATGATGTCGTAGACCTGGCCGAACGAGGCGTAGACAGTATCGATATCTTTCCATTCGGAGTTTTCCGGTTGCGTGCGTTTCTTGAGCTCGCGCGAAGGAGTCAAGTCGATCACTTCATTCGGCAAATCGATCCCGGTTCGCTTATTCAAATCAAACTCGTCGACCATCGCCATGATGCCGTCGAGTCCCATCTTTAGACCGAGCCGATAAAAGTAACCGTCGCAGGAATGCGTGATGGCCGCCTTGAGATCGGGCGTGCCGTGATTGCCCATGCAGCGCGTGAACTTGTTGCCCACCTGGATGCCGCCGCCGCAAACGAGGTTTGAATGGTCGAGCGTGATGGCGCCCTGTTCCAAGCCGGAGATGGCCATCGGGACCTTCCAGGTGGAGCCGGGAGGATAGCGGCTTTGAACCGCGCGATTGATCAGCGGCTTCTGCGGATCATTCAGCACGGCAACGTATTCGGCGCGTCCTTCTTTGGTGCCGATGCGCGAAAAAAGATTCGGATCGAAAGTGGGCGCGGAGGCGAGCGCGAGAATCTCGCCGTTGTTTGGATCCAAAGCGACGATCACACCGCGGCCGGTCGACGAAGTCCGCAGTTGCTCCTCAGCGACCATCTGCAAATCGAGATCGATGGTGGTAACTAAATCCTGCCCCGGCTGCGGCGCAATAGTTTCGATCTCATCCTGAATCCGTCCACGACTATCGACGATCACTTTCCGATAGCCGTCTTTGCCGCGCAGGTAATCGTCATAAGTTTGCTCCAGCCCGCTGAGGCCGATCACGTCGCCGGGTTTCAGCCCTTTGTCTTTGTAGTTGATTTGCTTCAACTGTTCCGGGCTGATTTCACCGACATAACCAACCACGTGCGCGAGCAAGCCGTTCGCGGGATAGCGTCGCTGTGGTTGTTGCTCGACGCGCAACTCCGGAAACTCCAGTTCATGCGCTTCGACCCAGGCGATGTCGCCAGGCGACGCATCCTGCTTCACCAAAATAGATTCAAACGCCGGTTGCGAGCCGATTTGCTCGAAGCGATCGCGGAGCAGGTCGCCGTCTACGCGGAGCGCTTCCGCGAGCGGCTGCACCAGGGAAACGAGCTTGCGATCCCTCAAGTCCTCGCGCGAAAGGATGACGTTGTAGATTGGGCTTGAGGTCACGAGGGCATGTCCATCGCGATCGAATATCACGCCGCGCGGCGCCGGTATAGGTAAAAGTCGGATGCGTTGATTTTGCGCAATCTCCGCGTAGTACTGACCGCGGACGAGTTGCAGGTAATAGAGTCGGATGCCCAGCAGAGCCAGCATGAGCACGACTACGCTCTGCACGATCCAAAGCCGGCTGCGGAGGTTTTGCGAACTATCTTCGAACTTCATAAAAACGGGAGTCAGAGAACAGAGAACAGAAGTCAGAGATCAGACACCGAGAACAGTGGTATTGTACAGAACTTGTTGCAGGACGGGGAGCTTTGATCTTTCTGCCCTCTGCCCTCTGATCCCTCATCTTTTCCCGCGTCGCGCGCCTTTTCGACGCGAAGCAAACGTACGGCGTTGCCGCGCGCGTTCGGTAAAAAGAGAATCCAGCAGATAAAGAGCAAAGGTTCCGACAATCGTCGTGCCGATCAAACGGTAAGACATCGTCTGCAGAAAGGGCACGCTCGGCGGGTAGCCAAGCGAACGCTGCCAGAAGACGTAGATTGCCGAGTCGATCAAAGTCGCGGCCGCCAGCACCGGAATTCGCAACAGCGTGTTTTCAAGGTTGAAGCGCGTGGCGGCAAAGTAAATCAAGTAAGCAGTCAGCGTTTTCGAAAAGCCGCCGGCGCCTATAAGCCCTCTGCTCGGGGCGTCAATGGCGAGGCCGGCGATGGTGCCGACAATCAGCGCATGCCAGGCGTGACGCTGTAAAGCGATATAAACAACGACAACGAGCGGCAAATCAATGTAGGAGAGTGGGGGGCCAACACCCGCGAGGGCTAACTGCAGGACTATGGCGATCGCGAGAACCGCCGCAATTTTAAGCTGAGGCATGGAAAAACAATGACCAGTGAAAAGTGAACAGTGACAAGAGAAAAAGGGTTAGTCGTTCGCCGTTCTGCTTTTCACTTTTTACTCTTCACCTTTCACTATTTCTTCGTTTTGTCTACGTTTGGCAGGGTCTGTTCGGGAGCAGACCGCTGGGGCGCGTGATAAAGCAACACCGCCACTTCACTAAGTTGATCGAGTTTCGCGCCGGGCCTGATCAGAATCTCGTGCGACTGCGTTGGCGAGGTCGTCTTCACCTGGACAACTTCACCGATACTGAGTCCCGGCGGATATATACCATCCTGCCCCGTCGTCAGAATGTAGTCGCCAACTTCCACTTTCTGCAGACCAGAAACGTAGCGCATTTCAACGAGACCGTTTTCCCCGAGCCCTCTCACCGATCCGAGCGCTCCCGATCCGCCCAGTTGGCCCACAATTGCACCGGCCGCAGCCTTGTCGTCGGTGAGTAACATTACTTGCGCTGTCCAGGGACTGAGAGCAATTACACGACCCACTATTCCACCGCCCGTCACAACCGGCATATTGAGAGCGATACCTGAGGAGCTGCCGCGATCAATCGTAATGGTGTTGAACCAGACGGATGAGTCGCGCGCGATCACGCGGGCCGGGACTCGATCGTAACCAGTTTGCTCTTTCAGATTCAGCAGACCTTTGAGTCGTTCGTTCTCCTCGGTGGCCTGCTGCGCATTGCGCAGCTCGAGTTGCGCCGTGGCGAGCTGCTGCTTCAGTCTTTCGTTTTCGTTTGCCGTGCTGCGAAAGTTAACGATCTGCCGGAAGAAGTTTGTACCGGCGCCGCTGGCTCCAGACGATATGCTTTGCGCGGGCGAAGCCAGCGCCTGGAACCAAACTCTCAAGAGACGTTGCCGGGTTACGCTGTCGCGCGCGTCCACCGCCATGATCACCACGTTCATCAATAGCAGTATCGCGAGCCAAATCGGCGCGCGCTGGCGAATCTCTCGTTGAGTGCGATTAGCAGCCATTAACACCGGTAAATAGTGAATGGTAAAAGGTGAATGGTGGAAGAGCAGTTGAAAGGTCTTTCTATTTACTATTCACCATTCACCATTCACCGCTTTTCTACATGCCGCTGGTCATTGTGTTTTCCCACTTCACTCGCTTGAGCAGGTCGAAGTCGGAAAGCATTTTGCCGGTGCCCAGCACCACCGAGGCCAGCGGGTCGTCAGCGACTGAAACGGGCAGGCCGGTCTCAATCGAAAGTCTCTTGTCCAGGTTTTTTAACAACGCACCGCCGCCGGTCAACACGATACCGCGCTCGACGATGTCAGCGGAGAGTTCGGGTGGAGTGCGCTCCAGCGCCACGCGCACTGCATTAATAATCGTGGCAATGGAGTCAGCCAGTGCCTCGCGAACTTCTTCATCCGTCATCGTGATCGTTTTGGGTATTCCTTCGATCAGATTTCGCCCGCGAACTTCGTAAGACAACGGCTCATCCAGCGGATATGCCGAGCCCAATTCAATCTTGATTGCTTCCGCGGTCCGTTCGCCAATCAGCAGATTATATTTGCGTTTGATGTAGGAGATGATCGCTTCGTCCATCTCGTTTCCGGCCACGCGTACCGCGCGCGAATAAACGATGCCGCTCAAACTGATGACCGCGATGTCCGTCGTTCCGCCGCCGATATCGACCACCATGTTGCCGTGCGGTTCCGTTATCGGCAGGCCGGCGCCGATTGCTGCCGCCATCGCTTCCTCTACCAGATAAACTTCCGAAGCCTTGGCGCGATAGGCGGAATCTTCAACCGCACGTCGTTCGACCTGCGTGATCTCAGACGGTATGCCGATGACCACCCTGGGGCTGACCCACGTCTTCCCATTGTGGGCTTTACGAATAAAGTGCTGCAGCATCTTCTCGGTGACTTCAAAGTTTGCGATCACGCCATCTTTCATCGGGCGAATCGCCACGATGTTGCCGGGAGTTCGTCCCAGCATTTCTTTCGCGTCGCGGCCCACCGCCTCGACCTGGTTGGTGACCTTGTTGATCGCAACGATGGAAGGCTCGGAGACGACAATGCCTCGTCCCTTGGCGTAGACGAGCGTGTTTGCTGTTCCCAGATCTATAGCTAGATCACTGGAAAACAGGCTGAAAATCGATTTAAAAGCCATTTATTGATCTCTTCCCGTGAATGTAAAAATGAGCATCGGTCGGGTGGGACGCGGGGGCCCTAACGGTAAAACAAAAATCGCGATGAAGGTTTCGCGGCCTAAATCGGGTATTCCTTCCGGGCACGTTACTATTCGACAACTACTCACCGAGCACAAGGTCACTGCTAAGAAAACAAGATACACTGATCTACGATCTTTACGCTATCAGGAAAAGGCCATCAACAGAAAACCCGCCAAACAGCGGGCAGGTAAGAGCGACCTTCAGGTTATGGTGAAAGCTACTATCCTATCGTCAGAATTCCGCCCCTTCAGGTTCGGCTTTCAGCTTACGCAACCGCTCCTCCATGCCCAATTGCTCGGCGCGCAGATTCAACATATCCCCTACTGAACACGTCTATCTTTTTGTCAATAGTAGTAACCCGCCGGTTGACTTCCGTGATCTCCACCAGGGCCTTTTCCCAAATAGGCTTAGTATCAAATCCGCGTTCCTCAATTTTTCTTTCCACAAATTGCAGCCGAGTATCCATCACTTCCAGCTTCCGTAGAATCTGCTCCAGAAGTGTCCCACCAGCTAATGTTTTTGTTTCGTCTTCGCTCATTATTCTAGCAGCGCAGCATCTTCTCGGTGAGCGTCCAATATGCGCCTGACCTACTCTAGATGCAAGGCTCAAACCCATTGCTGTTGCGGGCGCTTTTGACGCTTCGATTTGCCAAAGACATATTATCAAGAAAACAGTTTTGCGTCGTCCGTCTGGGCGATATCAGTCGGGGTGTTGACTTCGCCCGGACCATCCGGCTTTCGCGTTAGCGACGCGGAAAATCTAACGCAGTTTTTATTCGCTGCCTTGGCCTCGTACATTGCCGTGTCAGCGGCGGCTATTAACTGTTGCGGGGAGGAGGCGTGTTCAGGAAAGGCAGCGACTCCGAAGCTCGCGGTTAGCGACAACTTTAGATTCCTGCCGGCGGTGAAATAATGGCGCGCAATTTTTTCGCGGATGCGATGGGCAACGGTGCCGGCGAGATCGATCTGCGTATCCGGCAGTACGATTACAAACTCGTCTCCGCCGTAGCGTGCTACCGCATCGGTATCGCGGATGGAAGAGAGAATGACCGCCGCCATTTCCATCAGCACATGAGAACCCGCAAGGTGACCGTGTGCATCGTTCACGCGTTTGAAGTCGTCGAGGTCCAGGAACAATGCCGCCACGCTGGAACCATAACGGCGCGCGCGTCGAATCTCATTAAGAAGAAACTGGCGCAGGTAACGCGCATTGTGAAGTTTCGTTAAATCGTCGGTTTGCGAGAGCCGCTCAGCTTCGCCAATGCGGACCGCGTTCGCGAGCGCGGAGGCGACGGGTGGCGATAGCGCGTCGAGAATCGCAAGCTCTGATTTGGTAAATGAAGGTCGCTGCCGATTTCCTTCCAGCACGCCGAGAATTCTTTCGCCACAAACTAGTGGGACAGCTATGAAGTATTGTCCGCGCTCTTTTTTCCTGAGACTGCCCATGCCGGCGCCGGCAAGTCTGGCAACCTTCGACTCTGAACCTATGGGCAGGTTCTCTCCCTGAAGCAACAGTCTGCGCCAATCATCCGCGACGTCCGACGCTGCTTCGGCGGCTGGGTCCAGTGAGGCGATTGCTTCAAGAATCGAAGCGTCGGGACCTTTAGGATCCGAGAAGAGGTAGATGGTCCAACGGTCAGCTTTCACTAACGGAGCGAGACCGGCGAGCGCTGTGTGTGCCGCACTGTTTTGGTCCCCGATGAAATGAAGCGAGGAAACCAGGTCGAAAGCGGCGCGCACGTTTCCTGGTTTCATTCTCGCGGGCAGAGAACCACCGACACTCCGCGAGGGAGCATTAACGATGTCGGGGAGGGTTAGTTCGCCGGTAGCGCCGTGCCCTTCGATTTCATGCAGAATAGCCGGCAACTGAGCAGCCTTATCGGCAATCGCGCGAAAGCCGAGCCGCTTTAAGGTCGCGCCATCAAGGCTGCGCCAACTCTGCCCGTGAAATGAACTCAACTGCCGGCGGCAGGCGACCAGCGGCGTGCCTGGCCACGAACTTCCGGCTTGCTCGATGGCCCCGTGAAGTTCGACCATATCGGCGCCGGGAACGACCTCGTAAAGAACCGCTATCGGAGGTTGTTCCCACACCTGGCCCGCTCTTTCGGTATCGTGACGGCTAAGGCGCACTTCAGCCTCAGCCTCGCGCAGTCCCTCGATGAGAGTTTTCACGCCCGCCAGGCGTAAAGCCTCGATCAATTCGTAGGCGGGCGCTTCATGAGCGTCGGTTAGAAGTATTACGTGGCGTGACATCAATAATCCATATTCAAGCAGAAGCCCGACCGTAAGGGAGGGCTCTCTTGAGTCACTCAGGGAGCCCTTCCTTACGGTCGGGCTTCTGCTTGGAAATCAATCAACTCTTCGCGCGGCGCGCAGCGAGCGATACCCGATACGGCGTGACATTCCCACGCGAATCTTCCGCGTCGATACTGATCTCTTGCGTTCCCGGAGGAGCGGTGACTTGAAGTTGAAAAGAACCTTCACTGGGAACGATCGTGTCGCGTCCGGCAACTCGAATAGTTGTGCCTGGCTCCGACTTCCCGCGAATCAGGTAGATCCGACCGCCCAACAACTCCGCCACCAGATTTGAAACCGGCACATGCGAACCTGTGCCTTGCGTGGCAACGATAAACTTCTTGGGATCGCTCCAGTCGCTCGTCTGTCCGCTCGGGGCGATGGCGCGCACTCGCCAAAAGTAAACACCGGGACGCAGATCGCTCGCCGTGAATTCGGTTGACGCCAACTGATCGCGTTCGATCACCTTGCCGTCGGTAACAAAGAATGGCGACGTCGCTACTTCCACGCGATAGAAGGCGGGAGTTCCAGACGGTGGCCGCAGCCACTTCAACGAAATATTTGCAGAGCCGCCGGCGCCTATCAAAACCTTTTCCAGATCACGCGGCTCCGATGGCGCCGGAACGTCGAGGAGTTTTTGTGGCCGCGAGATCGTTCCTGAAGGATTCACGGATACATATTCGCCGCCACGCAAAGTAGTCTTCTCGCCGGCGCGGTCAGTGGTCTCGATGGCCCCGGTTTTGATGCGGATTTCTTCCGTGCCCTCAGGATTGACGCCGAAGCTTGCTCCAGTTTGAGCGCCAAGTTTGCTATGCGTCTTGGGCGTTTCGACGACGTTGTTGGTTCCTTCCGGTTGTTGCTCAGTACGCACATACATCTGCCCGCTGTCCACCACCACATGTACATTGGTTTTCTTGCCGTCGTCAGCGCTGGCATTGTCGCGCACGATGATCGTGCTGTTGGGACGGACAACCAGCGTGGACCCGTCGGCCATGCTCACGCTCGCGCGGCCGCTAGCCTGAGTTTGAACCGTATCGCCGGGATAGAGTTCGGTGTCACTGCCGGGAACGATTGTTTCGCGCGTGGCTGAACGGATGACGCGAACCTCGCCTTCAAATGAAATGAAGCGCGCGCCCGACGCGGGCTTGAGTGTAGTGCCCACGTTTCTCAGCGGGTTGCCATATTTCCAGACGTACAGCGCTCCACCGGCGGCGAGGCCGCCGACAATGAGAAGTGCGACGAGTAGATAGATGACGCGCTTTTGTATTACCCACCAATCAAAAACGAAGCGCTGGGATTTTGTGCTCATCTTTTGAAGTAATATTTAGGACGAGGGGCAACTGCAAATGGCGAAACGCTCGCGCGTTACTTAAGCGGCTCGAAATGGGCCGCTCATCAGGAATTTATCAGGTGGGAAGTCGGGCAGCCGTGCCGGCAACAGAGTTTCGTGGATCTCGCAGCCTCAAGGGCAACACTAACCAACTCGAATCTAACACAGCCGCAAGAGCCGCTTCAAGCATATTGAAACTGAGGAGGTAGAGAGCAGAGGTGAGAAGTCAGACAGCATCCTTTGAAACGAGCCTCCCTTTGGAGCCTCACTTTGGAGTGCGGTGACCTGTCACCGCTTTTGCCCGCGGCGGCTTGACGCCGTTTCGTTCGGAGAATGAGTGTACCTAGGCTGCGATAGATCG
>DASYMB010000135.1:0-3571 GCA_036009285.1 Pyrinomonadaceae bacterium
AACAGAAAGCGGAATCTCTCGAAGCAGAGGTCAAGGAGCGCCGGCAGGTGGAGGAACGTTTGCGCGTGGCGCTCGTCGGCGAACAGATGGCCCGCGCCGAAGCGGAGACTGCAAATCGGATGAAGGATGAGTTTCTCGCCACGGTGTCCCACGAAATTCGTACTCCACTTAACGCAATCATAGGTTGGTCACACTTGCTGCGCAGCGGCAGGTTGGATGCAACGACAGCGGCGCGCGCCGTGGAAACTATCGATCGCAATGCAAAGTCGCAGGCCCAGTTGATCGAAGATATTCTTGACGTCTCGCGCATGATCACGGGCAAGCTTCGTCTCAATACCGAACCGGTTGATATTGCGTCCGTCATCAACGCAGCGATTGATTCGGTGCAACTGGCAATAGATTCCCGGGAGCTCCATCTCGAGGTAACGCTCGATCCCTCAGCGCGCCATACGATGGGCGATGCAAATCGTTTGCAGCAAATCGTTTGGAACTTGCTGGCGAATGCCATCAAGTTTACGCCTTCCGGCGGGCATATCGAAGTAAAGGTCGAACGCGCCGGCGGCAATCTGCAGCTTCGCGTAAGCGATACTGGTCAGGGCATTGGCGCTAGTTTTCTGCCATTTATTTTCGATCGCTTCCGCCAGGCCGACGGCACTACCACGCGCCAGCATGGGGGACTTGGTTTGGGACTCGCGATTGTGCGGCAACTGGTTGAGCTTCACGGCGGCACCATCAAAGCCCATAGCGCCGGCGAAGGCAAAGGTTCCACGTTCACTATTAAACTTCCATTGGCGCCTCAGGGAACCAGCCGGCGGAAAAAGACAACCGGTGCTCTGCGCGCGAAGGACGTCGCTGACGGACATTTCACCTCCAACCTGTCGCTCGAGGATGTGAAGGTGCTGCTGGTGGATGACGATCCGGATACGCTGCAATTCCTTCGCGTCATGTTAGGCGACTCGAAAGCTATCGTGCAGACGGCCGCCTCGGTGAGCGAGGCTATGGAAATACTCGAGTGGTACCAGCCACATGTCCTGGTTTCGGATCTCGCCATGCCCGGTGAAGATGGTTACTCACTAGTCGCCAAGGTAAGGGCAATGGCAGGTGGTGGAAACGTAAACGAAATCCCGGCCGTGGCTTTGACCTCCTACGTGCGCGTGGAGGATCGCGCGCGCGCCTTGTCCGCCGGCTTCAATATGTTTGTACCCAAGCCGATCCAACCCAACGAACTAATTACCGCCATCGCCAGCCTGGCTGAGGCCGTAGTTGAATCCGCCTGAAGCCGGAGCATCGTGAGTCTATTCCGGATGCCAACATTTGCCGATTCGACCTTAGCCATTATCTGCAGAAGCAGATGCTCACTCCTTCGATAACACCTTGAATAGCCCCACCACCGCCTTTAGTCGAGGGATCAAAATTGAGGCGATAGGCGGCCATGATTTGGCAGTCTTTTAATTCTTCGTCTTTCGCGTCAATTACCTGGCCGCAAAGCCTGCCTTCCATCACTCCGGTAGCGTCACAACGCTGGCATGGTTTAAACGCGGGCTCGCGATGCGTGCCTACATTGGTCATGCCAGACATGCGGCCGGCGATCCGCACGCTGGCGCCGGACCATTCAAAATCCCCCGCATGGAAGCCGCGCTGCATTCCATCCTGATCGAAAGCCGTGACCAGTTGGCGCACAACCAGCTTGCCGTCAAAGGCTGCGGAAAGTTTCGAGTCGCATGGTGCAGGATCGACTGTGGCGCTAAATACATGAACCGTCTTCAGCGTCCCGCAAGCCGGCTTTTCGCACTTCTGTTCTGCTGCATCAACCAGTTCCAATTCTCCTTTTACATTCTTGGACACGGCGTTGAGGCAAAATCGTTTTTCCCTGATCGATTCTGGATCGTCAAAGCACTGAATCTCGGATGACATGATGTTCTCCTTTGGATAACGCTGAGGGTTTTGCTCTGGCCACGTGCGAATCATGAGAAGCCTGCAAATGAGTTGGTACTCGAAAGTCGGGACTATTGATCCAGCGATAGGCCGGAACGATTGCTGGCTGACTTGCGAGTGAGCGAGGAAGGCTCGTGAGAATTCAGCCAGTAGAATTAAGCAGGCGAACGATATTGCGATCGGATGGAAAAGTCAATGCCGAGAGGGTTCCGCCCGCGGAAGTGCGAACCGGCCGAAGCGCGAACGGAGTAACGATATTTGTGGAGGAAACTGTCTACAAAACCAGGGCGAGCGACAGCAGCGTCGCCCGCCCTTATTGTGATCACCCCGAGTTAAAACGCCTCAGCTTAGTAGCGGCGATGGCGTTTGCGAATTTTATAAGTGTAGAGTGCTCCGCTACCCGCACCCGCCAGTGAACCAATCGCTGCGCCTTTCTTTCCCCCGGCCAAGCCGCCGATTGCAGCGCCGCCCAGCGTCGTTCCCGCAACGGTCAACTTGTCTCTATGTTTCTGCCAAAAACTGCGATGACGTCGGACACGATATCGTCGCGTTTGGGCCGCCGCAGCCGCGTGCGCCGAGGCAACCGAGCTTATCGGCTCAACTGCAAAGCCCAGCGTCAATAAGATTAGGATGACGGCTAAAAACTGTTTCGTCTTCTGAACTATCAGAGATGTGTTCATCAACTTTCTCCCTTCGAACCTCAAGTGTTGCTTTCTTCATGGCAAGGCTTGTGCCTGTTTGCATGGAAACGGAAATGTCCGCAATACGTGAAATTCAGTGGGTTTTCGGCTGATACGAGCTTCTCATGCGTACTCTTAGAGGCCAGCAACGTACGAGAGTGTTTCAGGTCGTCAGGATCTGCTATGGGGCCAACGCATTCTAAACGCTGTGGAATGAATGCGCATAGCGCGAATAAGCTGTAAAGCAAACTGTTAGTTTGCGGACGGGTAGCGCTGCCATTCAAATCATATTGTTAGTTTGCGTGAAGCGACGAACCCCCTCTCAACTTTACAGTCTGCGAAAGGCAGATCAGATCATCCTCATCACGATTTATCTTTTACAAATTTCAACGCCACGCCGTTCATGCAATAGCGCAGCCCGGTGGGCCTTGGCCCATCCGCAAACAGGTGACCAATGTGGGAATCGCATCTCGCACACAGAACTTCGGTCCGAGTTTCTGAGAGACTGTGGTCCACTTCCTCGCGAACATTCTCTTTTGCGATAGGCTGCCAAAAACTCGGCCAGCCGGTGCCGGAATCGAATTTTGCCTGCGAGCTAAATAGCGGCAGTTCGCAGGCCACGCACTCGAAAATCCCCTGCTCGTGGATTTCATTCAGCGGACTTGTAAAGGGCGCTTCCGTTCCCTTCTCCCGCGTTACATTATACTGCTCAGGCGTGAGGATGCCTTTCCATTCTTCGTTAGTCTTAGTCACTTTTTTGATTCCTTTAGCGCTTCGATGATTGCCGTTCTGCCAGGACGAGGCGGAGACTGTCGGCCACTCCGATAAGGCCGCAAACGCCCCCACCGCGATAGCTGACGAAAGAAAGTAACGTCTATTCATGATTTCCACTCCATTAGTCGTCTACAACTTAGTCGATGTAATTACGTTACAGACGGCTCGATTGGATTTTAACG
>DASYMB010000136.1:0-6809 GCA_036009285.1 Pyrinomonadaceae bacterium
GGAGTAAAGAAAGGACCGCCAAGCTATAAACATCTCGCCCCTCTGGGGCAAAGCGGCAAACAAAGATCTGTTGCACTTCCAACTTGAATCCGCGAATGAGAAATGGCAACTGGAAAATCTTCTTCTTCCTGCCGTCTGCTCCTGCCGTCTGCCCCTACCGTCTGCCCTGCTCCCTGCTCCTGCCTCCTGCTTTACTGCCACGCCGGCGGTCGATAAAAGAAGTCGCCTTGCATTTCCCAGCGCCCAACATTGAACTGCCGGCTGGCGCCACAGTTCAGGCATGTCCTGTAGGTCTGTCCCTGGCCGGAAAAGGGTCGACTCATTTCTTTGTGCCAACAGCCAAACAGCCGCGTTACCCAGTTGCCGATCCCACCGCCCGATGGAATGTCTTGCAGCACGTTTATGTTGTCTTTCATGATTGCTGGTTGCGTTTGCATCGCTTTGAAACCTTTCCTCAGGCACCCAAATCGCCTTCACTATGCTAACGCGCAAAAGATCCGGGAACAGGACCACCTGAGGTGAATAGTTTCGAGAGTACGTCAAGTGGAAACACGCGACGCGCTAACGGCATCAGAACAGGACCGTTTAGAAAGCGGACTTGTCCGCCTCGTGGCGGGGCACAAGTGCCCTATCTAAACGAATGGCGCGGTAAACGACGGCCAGCTAAACGACAGCGGAGAAATCCTGTTCCAATTAGGAAATAAAAGTGGCGGTGTCGAGAAACCTGCCCTGTACGCCGCCAATGCCAGTCTGCCTTATACTAAACTCTGCTCTTAATTTTGATTGTCGAGGAAACCCATAAACGTTTGACCGAACACTCCACTGAAAGCGTCACCAAGCTACTCATCGAGCTATCAAACGGCGATCGTCATGCGGTTGATCTTTTATTACCCGTCATCTACGATGAAATGCGTAAGCTGGCAGCGAATTATCTCCGTCGCGAGCGTCCAGATCACACGTTGCAGCCCACTGCCCTGGTGCATGAGGCTTACATACGACTAGTGGATCAGACGCGGGTTAACTGGCAAAATCGGGCGCACTTTTTTGGTGTTGCCGCCCAGATAATGC
Organism: Pyrinomonadaceae bacterium; assembly: GCA_036009285.1. Classification (GTDB taxonomy): domain Bacteria; phylum Acidobacteriota; class Blastocatellia; order Pyrinomonadales; family Pyrinomonadaceae; genus PSRF01. The sequence continues at coordinate 1,069 of DASYMB010000136.1, forward strand.
GACGCCTGCTTGTGGATCACGCGCGCAAGCACAATGCGGAAAAGCGCGGACAGGATTTTCAGAAGCTCTCCCTCGATGAAAATATCGATCGCGCGGTCGAGCGCAGCGCCGAGTTGATCGCCCTCGACGATGCGCTGAAAGCGTTGGCTGCATTCGACGAGCAAAAGGCGCGCCTGGTGGAACTGCGATATTTCGGCGGTCTTTCAATAGAAGAAACGGCCGACGTGCTGGGCGTTACGCCGACGACGATCAAGCGTCACTGGCGCGTGGCGCGGGCGTGGCTCTACGGGGAAATGCAAAAGAAGTAAGACAGACATTCTTGTCTGTCATGAGTCTCGAAATATACCTCTTAACATGTTTCGACAAACGGGAAGCCTTTAGCTTACGTGGACAGGCAGGAATGTCTATCCCACTTCGGTTTTTATGACCCCCGAACGCTGGCAACTAGTTGAAGCGATCTTCCAGACGGCCCTCGATCTCGTCCCTGAGGAACGAGAGCGCTACTTGTCTGAAGTGTGTGCTGACGATCTATCGTTGAGAAGCGAAGTTGAAGATCTATTGTCGCAGCACGAGCGCGCCGGCGACTTACTTGAAGAGCCTTTGTACGGCGAAACGGAGCTCAGTGCGCTGGGCTCGCTCGAGGCGCTCGCAAACGCGGAGAACGACGAGGATCCAATGATCGGCCGTCGCCTCGGCGCTTATCGAATCGAGCGCGAGGTGGGGCGCGGCGGCATGGGCGCTGTCTATGAAGCGATACGCGTCGACAAAGAATTAAACATGCGCGCCGCCATAAAGTTGGTTAAGCGCGGCATGGACACCGACTTCATTCTGCGGCGCTTCCGCACGGAGCGCCAGATACTCGCCGCCCTCGATCATCCACACATCGCCCGCCTGCTGGACGGAGGTACAACGGAAGACGGCCTGCCTTACTTCGTGATGGAGTTCATCGAAGGGCAGCCTCTTTACAACTACTGCGACTCGAACCAACTGAGCATCGCCGAGCGGCTCAAGCTCTTCATGGGAATTTGCGATGCCCTTCACTACGCGCATCAGAAGCAGGTGATTCATCGCGACATAAAACCGTCGAACGTGCTGGTGACGTCGGAAGGCGTACCGAAGCTCCTTGATTTCGGAATCGCCAAGCTGCTCAATCCCGGACTGGTTGGAGACATTACTCACGATCCCACAGCCACCGCCATGCGTTTGATGACGCCTGAGTATGCTTCGCCGGAACAAGTGCAGGGCGCGCCTACTTCGCCGACAACTGATGTGTACTCGCTTGGCGTTTTGTTATACGAACTGCTGACTGGTCATCGTCCGTATCGCTTAAGCAATCGCGCTCCACATGAGATGGCGCGTGTGATTTGTGAAGAAGCTCCGGCTCCGCCTAGTTTCATCATCACGCGGCCGGAAGATCTGTTGCCCCGGTTCGTCTCAACAGACGACGAGGCAACGACACTGAAGCAGCTTTACTCGACGAGAAGCGCGACCAGTGAATCGCTACGGCGTGATCTTTCAGGCGCGCTCGACAGCATTGTGATGCGAGCGCTGCGAAAGGAACCTGAATGGCGTTACCAAACCGCGGAGCAGTTGCGCGACGACATCGCCCGCTATCTTGCCGGCTCGCCGATCTCAATTTTGCCGGATTCGCCGCTGAGCGCGCCTAATCGCAAGTCGCAGCCGATTACAACCGAGAATTCGCTCGCGGTGTTACCGCTGAAGTTGTTGGACCTGCAGCATGGCGCAGATTCGGGACCTGATTATCTGGGTACTGGGCTTGCCGATGCACTGATCACTCGACTGAGCGCCGTGCGGCGTTTTGCCGTTCGTCCAACCAACAGCGTGCTGCGCTACGGCGCTGATTCAGATCCGATCGTCGCCGGCCGCGAGTTGGGCGTAGCCTTCGTGCTCGATGGCAGACTCAGGCGCGCGCAGGATCGCATCCGCGTAACTATTCAGTTGCTGAGCGTGCTAGACGGTACCGCGATGTGGGCAGGACAGTTTGATGAGAAGTTTACCGACGTCTTGAGTTTGGAAGATACGATCTCCGCAAACGTCGCTGAAGCAATCATTCCGCACCTCACCGGCGATGAGCGGGTCCGACTGGCTAAACGAGGCACTAACAATCCGCAAGCTCACGAGGCTTACCTGCGCGGCCGTTTTTACTGGAACACGTTTACTGAAGACGGCTTTGCCCGCGCGATCGTTTGCTATCACCAGGCGATCGCGCTCGATCCAAATTACGCCCTCGCCTATGCCGGCATAGCGGCTTACTACAACTGGCTGGGAAGTTTTACCGTGCTGCCGTTTGCGGAATGCTCTGCCTCGGCCTACGACGCAGCGTCAACTGCCGTCGCGCTCGATCCGACGCTTGCAGAAGGTTACGCCGCGGTGGGCCAGGCCATACTCTGCCGCGATTTCGCCTGGTCCAGCGCCGAGCGGCAACTGCTCCATGCAATTGAACTCAACCCGAATTATGCGGCGGCGCGGATCTATTACGCCTTGCAGTTAGCGATGGAAGGTCGTTTTACCGAATCGGTGCACGAAGCGCGGCTCGCGCGCGATCTGGACCCGCTGTCTATCATCTCGCGCTTCACCTATGTCTGGTGTTCGTATCACGCGCGGCGCTTCGACGAAGCCTGGGCTGCCTGCCGCGAGACACTGGAAGCCGAACCTCACAATACGATGATGCTGTATGCCTCCAGTTTTTTGTTGAGCCGTATGGGACGTCACGAAGAGGCGATCGCTAAGGCGCAACAATGTGTCGAGGCGATGGGCAAAGCTTCGCAGACCCTGGGTAGACTCGGCGGCGCAAACGCGGGTGCCGGAAACATTGCGGCGGCGGAAGCAGTGCTCGCAGAGATGCAATCGATAGCCTCGCGCCGGCACATTTCTCCTTATCATCTGGCGCTCGTGAATTGTGGTTTGGGACGCACTGAAGAAGCGCTCGACTTACTGGAGCGGGCTTTTGAAACCAGGGACGCGAAGGTGCTCTGGGTGGGCGTTGATCCGGAGTTGGATCTGTTGCACGGGCACCCGCGCTTTAACGACTTGCTGCGGAAACTGAATCATCGCCTGGGCGCTCTCCCGACCTTGCCCGCGCGCTCGCTCTCCGGTGAGGAGTCGATTGCAGTATTGCCCTTCCGGATTCTTAGTTCACCTATCGAGAACACTGGTGACGAGTATCTCGGCATTGGACTCACCGATGCGCTGATTACGCGGCTGAGCAACGTGCAGCGTTTGATCGTGCGCCCGACGAGCAGTGTGCTGCGTTACCGCGGCGCCGGGATCGATCCGCTGATAGCGGGACGGGATTTGAGCGTCAATTACATCGTCGACGGCAGCTTGCAGCGCGTCGGCGATCGACTGCAAGTGACTGCTCAACTGCTGAACGTTAGAGAAGGTGTCATTCGCTGGTCGGAACAGTTTGATGAAGACTCGACCGACGTGCTGCAAATCGAAGACTCGATCTCGGAGCAGGTAGCGAGCGCCCTACTGCCACAACTGACCCGCGACGAGCAGCGCCAGTTATCAAAGCGTGGCACCGATAGTGTTGAAGCTTTTGAATCCTATCTGCGGGGACGCTACTACTGGAATAGTTACACTGAATCAGGACTGGCGAAGGCCCTCGAGTGTTACAACCACGCCATCGAGCTCGATCCGGAATACGCGCTCGCCTACACCGGGATCGCCGATTACTACAACTGGCTCGGCGTGTTTGGTATCAGACCCTTTGCCGAAACGGCCGCCGCCGCCAAAGAGGCCGCGACCAAAGCAGTTGATTTGGATTCAAGCTCCGCCGAGGCCTATAGCGCGCTCGGTTTTGCGACGGTGTGTTACGACTTTGACTGGGCCGTCGCCGAAGGACAACATCGCCTCGCAGTTAATCTAAATCCAAACTACGCCACGGGCCATAACTGGTACGGATTTCATCTGCTGATGACCGGGCGCTTCGACGAGGGCATCAGAGAGATGTTGCGCGCGCGTGAGCTGGATCCGTTGTCGCCCAGCATCATGCAAAGTCTCGGTTGGGCCTATTACCAGGCGCGACGTTTTGATGAAGCGCTGACGACGTTTGAAAGCATGCTCGAAACGGGCGGCGACCTGGCGTACGGCTTGGCTACCTATTCGTGGGCCCTAAGACAAGTGGGGAAAAGTAAGCAGGCAGTGGAGAGCGCGGAGAAGGCGTTGAGATTATCGAGTGGTGGACAATTTTACGTTGCAGTCTTGGGAGCAGCATACGCCTCGGCCGGACGAACTACCGAGGCGCGAGCGGCGTTGGACCGGCTCAACGAATTGTCGACGACTGGTTATGTCTCGCCCTATCACCGCGCTCTAATTCACCTTCTTCTCGGCGAGCGCGAAGCAGCTCTCAGACTTCTGCGTGAAGCTTCGGATATTAAGGAAGGCTGGCTGGCGTGGTTGGCCGTCGAGCCCCAGCTCGATCTGCTTCGCGCTGAACCCGGCTTTGTAGAAATATTAGCGAAGACTAGAAACCCGGCGAGTTCCGCGATTGCCGCGCAAGCGGGAGCCTCGGCCGGAACGCGCGCCGAACGTTTCCCAACGCGATCCGCAAGCGCTCACGAAAGCACCTCCATAACTTCTCCGGTCCCCAGTCCCGCGCCGCAAACATTGGACAGCGCCAACGAGGAGGCGCGTGGGCTCTACACGGCCGGTCGTTACTACGCTACGCGCCGTACTGCTGAAGGCATGCGCCAGGCGATCGAACGCTTGAAGCGCGCCGTCGAACTCGATCCGGAATTTGCGCTCGCGCACGCCGAGCTCGCCGACTGCTACGCGCTGCTAAACTGGTACGTCGAGCCGCCACCTGTTGGGGCTTGGGAACTCGCAAAGCAGTCTGCCATTAGGGCAGTGGCAGCCGATCCTGAACTGGCCGAGGCGCATGCTTCGCTGGGTTTTGTAAGACTTCACCACGATCGCGATTGGAACGATGCGGAGCGCGAGCTGCGAAAAGCAATCATGCTGAAGCCCGGCATCCAGGTAGCTCATCGCTGGTATGCGTTCAGTTTGTCGGCAATGGGCCGTCACGAAGAAGCCTTCGCAGAAATCGAACGAGCGCGCCAGATTTCACCGCAGTCGCCGGTGCTCGCCACCGCGGTCGCCAACGTTCTTTTTCTCGCCGGCAGATTCGATGACGCTATCGAGCAATCTCATAAGGCACTGGAATTGGATTCAGGCGCCGTGTCTGCGCACACGGTGCTGCGTTGGGCCTACGAGAAAAAAGGAATGCACAACGAAGCCCTCGCGGCCTTCGAGCAGGAACGGGTATTTGCAGGTGATACGCCGACGACTAAAGCGAAACGAGCCCATGTTCTCGGCTCGGTGGGGAGACGTGAAGAAGCTCGCGCGATTCTCGAAGAGATTGTCGCGCGACGAGCCGAGCAATGGGTCTCAGCTTACGAGATTGCGATCATCTATTGCCTGCTCGGCGACTTCGACAACGCCTTCAGTTGGCTGGCACAAGCCGAGCGGGAACACGCCGTCGGCTACACTTTCGTTCGCGTCGATCCGCGTTTGGAAGGGTTGCGATCCGATCCGCGTTTCTTAGGATTGCTGAGCGGACTTGATCGAACCATTCCCTAGCGGAGTGGGTGGAGAACTGGAACCGGCGAAGCCACTTTGGTTGTGCGGGAACTTCAAAGCTTTCCCAGGACAGTTGCTACACTCTGCGCGAATCCCTTGCTCAACTTTAGGTCTTTAGAGTCTCTAGGTTGCCTGGC
>DASYMB010000137.1:0-12563 GCA_036009285.1 Pyrinomonadaceae bacterium
TTCGCTCTTTCTTTTGCGCCGCCAGGATCGCATCGGCTTTTTCAAATTCCTTACGCGCGTCAGCAGGCACACTGGCGTCGAGCACGAACTTCGAAGACGCCGGCGGCGGCTTATTCCCCACCGCAAAACGATCGGGAATCAGCGCGAGCTGAAGGTTCTCGGACGGTACCATTATCAGACTTACTTCACGTTCAATGTCGAGATAGCCGGGATAGTGAATAACCAGGTGATATTGGATCGGCTGGAGACCGACAAAGCGAAATTTACCCAGGCGGTCCGTCCGCACATCGGTGACAAAGCCTCCGGAAAATCGTTCCAACCTGACGACCACCTCATTAGCCGGCGAACCATTTGCGTAACGCAAAAAACCGGATATCGAAATCGGTTGATTCGACGAAAACATCGGCTGCGATGCCTGCCCGAAGGCAGCGTGGCCAGCGAGCGTCAAAAGAATTGTTAACAGGAGAAGCCTAGGCTTAAACATCGAAGTTACCTCCGGAGTAGTTCCGAACAAAGATCCTATAAGGAGACGGGAGGGGTTAATTTTCGCCGATTAGGACAAGAAAAACAACTGCGAGGAAGAAAAAATAGGGAGGAAACCCGAAGGCTTCCTCCCTTTTAAGGTTTGATTCGTTACCGAACCAACTAGAACTCTAACCTCATGCCGAGTCTCATGTTGAAAGGAGCTCGGAATGAAGACGGTTTGTTGAAGTCCAAATTCAGCACGCCGGCGGCTGCCTCGAAGTTTTGATCAACGAGACGGACGGGACGGCTATTGAACACATTGAAGAAGTCAGCAATAAAGCTGAGCTTGGTGCGCTCGCTCAAGACCCACGGATAATCCGCGTGTAGATCAAGCTGCGAGAAGAAGGGTGAACGACCCAACGAACCGCGGCCGCCGATTGGCACTTCGCCGGCATTTAGATATGCAGGGTGTGCACCAAACTTGCTGAGCGGTACGCCAGACTCCATGTGCAGACCACCACCGAGATTCAGACCGGCGAGAGCGCCGTAGCCTGCATCCTTGGTGAACTGGTAGCTGCCATAGATGTTGGAGACCAGGCGACGGTCCGTGTTGAGCGGGCCGGCCTTGAACTGATCGCCAAGCAGATTGAAGACGCCTTCAGTGAAGTCGAACAGCGAGCTGATCGCGGGATCGGTCTGGCCGTTATCATTACGGAAGTGGCCTTCATAGTTGCCGTTCAATTTCGAAATGCGCCAGTTGGTCAACAACTGCCAGTTGTTCGAGAACCGTTTGTTCAACTCGATTTCCCAGCCCTTGTAAGTATGGATTGGGTTGGGGAAACCGTCCGCAATACCGTCGCCACCGGGATCGCCGGAACCACCTGCGTAGCAGATAGCGCCTTTGACGTTTCCAAAGGTGTCGGTGACGGTCCCGGCATCGAGGATGATCGGATTGGTGACGGCGTTAAAGGCTGCGCCCGGATTCTGTCGGCAACCTGCGGGCTTGCTCGCATCAGCCGTTCCCGGCGTATACGTGAAGCCAATCAGATTATGCGCGGCATCCAGAGCTGCGTTGACGTTGCCGATAAAATAGGTCTGGCCAAAGAGCGAAATCGACTCGGGCGAAACCACGGCGGCGTCTTCCACAATTCTCTTCAAACGACGATCCTGATAACGAATCGCGAACACGAAGTTCTTCGGCAACTGCTGTTCAAATCCGAATACATGCTCCTGCGCGAAACCGAGCTTCGTGCCGGGCAGGATCGGATTGGACGGGTCTTGCGCTGAAATAGCAAGCGCATTGGCAACGCCGCCCGAAGCGCCGCTCAGCAGGTGAGCCGAGTCGACGACCGGGTTGACAGTGCCAAAGGAGTTGATAACCACGACGCGTTCGCCGTTTCGTGGGCCACCAACCTGGGTAAAGAACTCAGGCGCGAAACGACCTCCGGTGAAGTCTTTCTCGGCTGAGAGCGAGCGCTCGGCCAAATCCAGCGGGATGTATTCAAAGAAGCGACCGAAGTTATAAAAAATCTTCGTGTTGCCTTTGCCCGTCGGGTCGACAGTTACGCCGAGACGCGGCGCCCATTGGTCGGTGAAGCTGTAAGCAACGCGTTTGCCGCCGGCAGGGTTGCCGACGATGCGTTCTTGCTCACCACGAATACCAAGGATGCCCGTGATGTACTTGTTAACGCGCCAGGTGTCTTGCGCGTAATAAGCGTGGTAGTTGTTGTAAGTGGTGAAGGCGGGAGTGCCGAATTCACCACGAGTCTGTTGTAGCGAAACTCGTCTCCAACCGGCGCCAAAGCCGATGTCGGTGGTGTCACCGGGAATCAGCATCAGCGGGCACTTGGTGCAGGAACCACCCTGTAAACGGAGAGACCAGGCAGCGTTTAGCGGCTGACCAACGGCCCCTGCCGCGCCGCCAACCAGCGAGGTGAGCGGAGTGCCATCGGCGTTAGCAGCCGGAACGGTGTAGTGCGGACCACTGCGATCGCGGATGCCGGAATACAGACCGCGCTGGAACTGATAACCGATACCGAGGTTATGCGAACCCCACAGGCTTACGCCCTTGGAAAGGTCCCAAGTGGTGCGATAGGTCGTGCCTTTGGTGGGCTCGATGAATCCACGGCCGATGGAGGTGAAGTTCTGACGCTGTGTAGCAAACGTTGTTTGAGTGCGATCCAGGATCTGGTTGAAGTTATCGAAACCAGTTTCGTCAAAGTGATTCTTGCCCTGGCTGAACGAACCGATCAACGTGTAGGGAGAAGAGCCGCCACCGAAGCTGCCGTTGTAGCGGATGGACAGATTACGAGTTCCGTAATCAAGCACGCTCTGGGCAGTGGTGTTGTCGATGTTCGTCGTAAAGAACGAAGACTTGTTGGTCTTCGAAGGATCGCCGAAGATCGAGAAGTTCAGCGAGTGGCTCTGGTTGATGTTGTAGTCAGCTTTCAGCGCGTAGTTGTAAGTACGCGTGCGAGCCGCATGATCACCAAGCAGGGTCAGCAAGCCGGAACCCTGTGCGCCTCTCAGGATTTGGCGATTGATGGTCGGATTAAACGAACCGAAGAAAAAGAACTTGTCTTTTATAACGGGTCCGCCAACGTCCACGCCCACATCATAATTCTCGACATGGAGGAGCTTGCCGCCTTTGCCGATACGGAAATCATCAGGCTGCTTGCGGGTGGCTTCAAAGGCCTTCGGACGCGCATAACCATAGAAAGCGCCGTGAAAGTCATTCGTGCCGGATTTGGTAATGATGTTGATGATACCGCCAGTTGACTGACCGTACTGGGGTTCGAAGCCGCCGGTCTTCACCTGAACTTCTTTGATGAAGGAGGTGTTGATGCCGGTGCCGAGCGAACCATAGGAACGGGAGAACGTACCGAGTCCGCCGAAAGCCGAGTCGGTGATGTTGACGCCGTCTGCGATGTAGAGATTGTCCAGTGCTGAGCCGCCGGCGATGGAAGGATTGGAACGACCGCCACCAAGACTGTCTGTCGTGCCCGGAGCGATATAGAACAAGCTGGTGACGCTGCGCGCAACCGGGATGTTCTGATAAAGCTGATCGTTCAAGTTCTGATTGACGGCCGAGCTCTGCTGATCGATGCCGCCCGTGTCAGTAACCGTAACGACCTCGGAGATGAGGCCCGCTTCCAACTTGGGGTTGACCGTGGCTTCTCTACCGACGTTAACGATTACGCCCTTGGAAACTGACTTCTTAAAGCCGGCCTGTTCCACTGTAACCGTGTAGACGCCAGGGAGCAGGTTGTCTACTTTATAGACGCCCTGATCATTGGTCTGAACACTGGTCGAAGCCTGCTGACCTTCGACTGTCACCTTGGCGTTTGGCAAGATGCCGCCATTGGTGTCAGTCACTGTGCCCCCAATGCTACCTTTCGTTTGAAGATCCTGCGCAAACGCTGCCGTGCCGGCGAGGGCTATGCACAGGACCATAAATAACCTTAAAACATTCTTCATCTTTTGCTGTCCTTTCTTGATGCTGGAAGAGTGCCGCTGGGGAGATTCCCGCGCTACCTTTTGTTCCTTATTCTTTCGCGACACTTAAAAATTCCGAAACTAACTGTCGTAAAAAATCACTTGGCAGGTCGTTTCGCAATTCCTATGCCCGCAAAGGTTTACCCGCGTAGAACTATTGATTTCATATATTTAGCGCTCACCTGTGGCTCCCCTTAGCAACGGAAAAATCCAAAATATTGGGAACAATCCATAAATCACAACCGGTCTCAAGCTGCCGGTAGCGCCTCCGAGATTTTGGAAGTTTTTTATGGCCTGCACGCCCGTCTCATTGCCTTTCGCGTCTTTTACAGGTATTAACAAATCCCCGAAAATGTCCGAACGAATCTATCGCGATCCGGTCCATAACATTATTCGCCTTCGCACGGACACCGACGAAGGCGAGTTGATGATGCGTTTGATCGACACTCCGGAGTTTCAAAGACTGCGCCGCATCAAACAACTTGGCCTGGGCCTCTACACTTATCAGGGCGCAGAGCATTCTCGATTCACACACTCGCTGGGCGCGTTTCACTTGATGAGTCGAGTGCTCGATCGGCTGGGCGAAAAACATCAAATCAACGAACAGGATCGCGCCGCCGCGCGCGCGGCCGCTTTGCTTCACGACGTGGGCCACGGATCGTTTTCGCACGTGATGGAGAAAGTACTCGGCTTCCACCACGAAAAATGGACGGTGGAAGTAGTGCTCAGTGAAGCAACGGAAATCAGCAAATTGCTTCGCTCCTACTCTCCGGAGTTGCCCCAGAAAGTGGCGGCAATTATTGAAGGCAAGTTTCACCCGGCGGCTTTGGGCCAACTCGTTTCTTCACAGTTGGACGTGGATCGAATGGACTACCTGCTGCGCGATTCGTTGATGACCGGCGCCAAGTATGGAATCTACGACCTCGAGTGGATCATCAATGCACTGGCAATCGATGAAGAACACGATCGGATCTATGTAGCGGCGCGAGGGCTGTATGCAGTCGAGGAATATCTGCAAGCTCGCTACTACATGTTTCGCCAGGTCTATTTTCACCGTACGCTGCGCTCGGCGGAGGCAGTCCTGCGCGCAATCCTGCGACGCGCTTTGAAACTTCTGGAAACGGGCGAACCTGTTTGGTATGCGCCTGACACTGCGTTTGAGAAGGTGCTGCGTCGCAGTCCTTTGACGATCACTGAATACCTTGAAGTCGACGACTCTGACGTTTTGTTTCACGTCAAACAGTGGCAGCGTTCGGCTGACGGAATCCTTGCCGACCTCAGCAAGCGGTTCACTGGCCGCCGGCTCTTCAAAGCAATCGACCTCGATATGCCCGTGGCGGAGCGCGCGGAGTTTTTGTCAGAGGCGCGAGATTGCATCGTCCAGGCCGGTTACGACCCGGACTACTACTTCATAGAAGATCGTGCGAGCGACGTGCCCTACTACAATTATTACACCGCGGAAGGCGCTGAGCCGAAGAGTCGAATTTATGTTGAAGACGGCTACGCGCGCCCGTGCATACGCGAGATCACGGAAGTCAGTGAGGTCGTACGCGGCTTGCAGCGCGGCTACGAATTGCACCGGGTCTGTTTCCCGGCTGAAGTGAAGGCGGAAGTCTATAAGCTCTATCACAAGCTAACGCCGAAAGACCGCTCGGCTGTAGTCAGTCAATAAGTATTAGTGGCTCGAGTACCTTTGGGAGATGAGCAATGGCGAGAGTAGCTGACGCGAATGTCGATGAAGCCGAGAAATATATCCAAAACGTTCTCGAGGCGCAGACCACGAACTGGGGAGCGCCGTTACTGAATCATCTTCTCTACGCGCGGCGTCCTTCGATCTTCAGAGGCGCGCGAGCTATGTGGACCGGCATTGAAGCGTCCGGATTGATTGACCCGCGACTACGAGCGCTGATTAATCGCCGCGTCGCTTCACTAAACGGCTGTGAGTTTTGACAAGATATCAATGCTGCCGTGAGCAGTCAGCTCGGAGTTTCAGACGAAAAGATTGATGCCCTCCCCAACCACGCCACGAGTGATCTTTATGATGAAGCTGAACGCACGGCGCTTGAGTTTGCTGAAGCTATGACAATCACCGGTCAGGATGTCAGCGATGAACTTTTCGCGCGGTTGCGCACCTTTTACGACGACGATGCGCTGGTAGAACTGACTGCGACCATCGCCTGGGAAAACGCTTCCAGTAAATTCAATCGCGCACTGCGCGTGCCGTCTCAGCGTTTGTGGAACAGGCGGTGACGATCAGCCTCGGATCTGAAACTAGGATCTGAAATCCGGAATTTGAGATCTTAGATTTCAGATGTTCATAACAAAACCTCTCCCGGTGCCCTCGTTAACAAATGCTGCTTCCGCTACTTATTAGCTCGCGAGTACCGATCCGAATCCTGGCAGGTTGTTGCCTGCTATCCTTTGGCTTGATCTTCCTGAGTCCTCAAGTTAGCGCCAACCAACAAACGCCAACTCGCCCGTTAACTCTGGGGGTTTTGGATTTCGGCGATTCTCGTTTTGGACGATTAGCCGCCGACAAGCTCGCAGCGAGTCTCAAACACGAAACGGGCATCAGCATTCTGGATCGTGACCAGGTTCGGGCAGCGGCTCGGGGCGCAGGATATACCGGGTCACTCAATCTGTCGCTCAATGAAGCGCGCGATCTGGGCGCCGCGCTGGGATGCGATTTCTTTATCGTCGGAGATGCACAGACCCTCCGGCGTTCGCCTTCCACAGGCGCGGTCTATTTCGAGTCGTACGTTTCCGTCTTTTTAGTCAGCGCGCGAACGGGCAGGCTTAATGCTTGGGAACGCCCCAACTTCAAGGCCGAGACTCCCGCCGCCGCCGAGCAGTTGCTGCTATCCGAGTTGTCTGGGTTCGATCTGCGACGCCGTTTCGAATTGTCAGCCAAGCGAGCGGAGGACGATGAACGTGGCGAGCGTGCACTAACAACCGATCAGCAAGTTCCAATCATCGAAGAGGCGCCCGACGATGATAAGGTCGCCGACGCCGGGGGGCTTCGCCTGCCGCGGCCTTATCGGCGCTTCCTGCCTGCGTATCCGGAAGCTGCTGCTCGCGCCGAAGCAGAGGCAACTGTTGACGTGCTCGTGGATCTCGACGCCACTGGTGAGGTGACGCGAATTGAGGTTACTCGCTGGGCAGGTTTTGGGTTGGACCAGGAAACGATCGACACCGTTCGCCGGCTGCATTTCTTTCCAGCCATGCGCGCCGGCGTTGCTGTTCCGATTCGCGTGTTGCTGCGCTATAACTTTCGCAAACCAGTCAAGTAAGAAGGGGCAAAGAGGAATGAGTAAAGAAAAGGGGAAAGGGCAAAGGGAAATGGGCAAGGGGAGAGAAAGAAAACTCTCGATGCGAGTGCTCGCCTTCGTCGCAGCGCTTTTGCTCTACCCGTTACCCCTTCGCCTTTCCCCGTTACCCCTTCCTCTTTCCCTCAATCTTCCGTCGGCGCGCGCCGCGCGAAATGACGCGGCCCTTGTTTCGACTGCTACTGCCGCAGGCCGGCTCGCCGTTTTCGATGACGCATGGTCCAGGATAAACGATCGTTACTACGATCAGACATTCCATGGGTTGGACTGGGATGGACAAAGAACAATCTTTCGCGCGCTCGCAGCGAGGGCGAACTCCAGCTCGGAGCTTTATGCAGTGTTGCGCCGCATGATTGCTGCCTTAAACGATCCGCACACGCGCGTCTTCTCTCCGGAAGAAAAGTTCGACTGGTGGCGCCCGCGTTTTGTCAGTATCGGTTTCACGGTAGCGGAAGTCGCCGGGCTGCCGACGGTGGTAAGAGTAGATCCTGATTCAGCGGCGCATCGAGCGGGCGTTCGCCCAGGCGACCTGATTGAAACTGTGAACGGAGAGGCCGCGTCGGCTGTGATTCAAAACCGTCTGACTAACTCGACCCCCGCAGGCGCCTCGTCTCGGTTTCGAATTTTCGCAAAACTGTTGGATGGTCCAGCCGAAACCGCGGTTGAGTTGAGTTGGAAGGGAAAAAACGGTAAACAAAAGTCCGCTCGTTTCGATCGTCACTGGCAGGAGCGCCAACTCGGCCTGCGCGTGCGTCGCGAACGTGGCGAGTTTGTGGTCATCGAGATTGATGCGTTTACAAAACCGATAGCAATTGCTTTCGCGCGTGCCCTGAAGGAGAAACTGGGTGGCACGCGCGGCATCATTCTTGATCTGCGCGGTAACGGAGGCGGTGATGCGGAAGCGATGAGTGATATCGCGTCAAGCTTTCTGGGGAGTGGCAATGGTCTGGGCCAGTTTACCGATCGCGCCGGCACCAGCTTCACGATTTCAACGCATTCCAAATCACTGCTAACACCCGAGCTGATTCAGCAAACGAAGCTCCCGTTGATTGTATTGACAAGCGAACGCACCGCCAGCGCCGCTGAGATTTTCGTGGAGGCGCTCAGGGTTTCCAACCGCGCGACGATCATCGGAGCCGAAACCTGCGGGTGTGTGCTCGCAGTTCGCACCCGCCACCTTTTACCTGACGGCGGGTTACTCGATGTCAGCGAGCTTGACTATGAAACTCCGGCGGGCGATCGCCTTGAGGGACATGGAATAAAAGCTGATGAAACAATCCTGGTTGAACGAAGCGATCTTTATTCCGGTCGTGACCGCGCAGTAAAACGTGCTATCGATAGGCTGACTAAACCATAAACTAACAGGCACTCTATCAGGTTGAAGCCTACGGGAGCTGGAAAAGCGATTGCAGAATTGCCAGCTCTGCTAGTCAATGAAGAAGGTCCTTTATCAATGCTATACTCCAGGACGTCGAGAGGCACGTTTTATGACCCAAACCGTGAGCATAGATGAAGCCCAAAATAACCTGCAGGATTTGCTGGCACAGGCTCTGGCTGGTGACGAAGTGATCATCACTGACAGCGGCAAACCTGTAGCCCGTCTGGTTCCGCTTGTGGCCCATCCTCAAAACAAGCGTATCGCGGGTCTCCATCGCGGGACTATTTCAACCAGCGAAGACTTTGATGAGCCGTTAGCGGATGATTTTTGGCTGGGCCAGGAATGAAACTTCTGCTCGACACTCAGATCTTCATCTGGTGGGCAGACCACCCAGAAAAATTATCACCTGCCGCGCTCTCCGCTCTGCAGGATGAAAGTAACGACTTACTTTTGAGTGTTGCGAGCATTTGGGAAATGCAGATCAAAATTCAATTAGGCAGACTAACCTTGCGCCTGCCGTTGAAAGAGTTGACCAGGACTCAACAAGAAATTAACGGCCTTACAATCTCGCCCGTGGCCTTGACGCATGTTCTTGCATTAGACGTCTTACCCTTTCATCACAAAGACCCATTCGATCGTTTGCTGATTGCCCAAAGTATTGAGGAAGACCTTACTCTGGTCAGCGCGGATTCGCAGTTCTCAGCCTATGCGGTTAAGTTGCTGCAATAATCGCGGTGAAATTGTTCGTGGGATTCACGACGATTCTGTGTACACCCGAAGAGTGTTAAAGGTGGGCCTGCAACTGCTCATGCTATGATTCCGCGTGAAGACACTAACCCGCTTGGTGAATCAATCATGCTTTATTTGTCGCAAGTGTTGGGTCGCCCCATCCGCGATCTTGAAGGCGAGCGTGTGGCGACTGTCAAGGACGTTATCGTTCGTCTTGGCGCCGACGATCATCCGCCTGTCACCGGCATCGTGGCGCGCTTTGGTCGTCGCGAATTTTTTCTTTCGCGCTGGCGTATCACCGAGCTTAACGAGCATGGTGTCCGGCTCAATTCAGACAAATTAAATCTCCGCCCGTTCGTGCGCCGCGACGGCGAGGTGTTGCTCGCGCGCGATGTGCTCGATAAGCAGTTGATCGACGTGGATGGAAAGCGCGTCGTTCGGGTTAACGACGTGCAACTCATCGAAGCGGCGGGCGACTGGCGCGTGACCGGCGCCGACGTTAGCTTGCAGGGTCTGTACAGACGCCTCGCGCCTTCGGGTTTCCTGGGCACGCGAAAGCCTGTCGAAGTGCTCGACTGGGCGGATGTCGGTTATCTCGCAACGGACGCTGCGACCGTCCAGCTTAAGTCTTCGAGCGGCAAACTCGCGCGCCTTCACCCGGTTGAGATTGCGCGGCTTGCCGAAGCTCTCTCTTATCATCACGGCTCCGAAGTCGTCGAGTCGCTCGATGATGAAACAGCGGCGGAAACTCTCGAAGAGATGCCCTCCGAGCGCCAGGTGCGAATTCTTGGGGACATGGATGAGGAACGCGCGGCAGACATTCTCGAGCTGATGTCGCCCGACGAAGCTGCCGACGTTTTAGGGGACTTGCCCGAGGAGAAAGCGGAAGAGCTGCTCGGTTTGATGGAGGACGAAGAGCAGGCCGACGTCGCGGAGTTATTGCCTTATGAAGACGACACAGCCGGCGGTCTGATGACTACTGAGTTTGTTACGCTGCCGCGCGAGTTAACTGTTGGCGAAGCCCTGGCGCGATTGCGCGAGATGGCGGAAACGCCAAACATGATCTATTACCTTTACGTCGTCGAACGCGAAGGCTCATGGAAACTAGTCGGCGTGATTGCGTTGCGTAGTTTGATTCTCGCGGACCCTGCAATGCCTCTGGCTGAAGTTATGCGCACGGAGTTTCAAATGGCGCATCCGGATGAAGCGGCGAATGAAGTGGCCCAACGAATCGCCGAATACAATCTGCTGGCCTTGCCCGTGATGGATGAAACGGGAGATATTCTGGGAATCATTACCGTAGACGACGCGATGGAAATTTTGTTGCCGAAAGATTGGCGGCAACGTTTGCCGAGACTGATTGGATAGATGAGACCACTGTCAGAACCACCTGCGGTAGCGGGTGGGCCAGCGACCTTCCTGACAGATGCTGTTACCCGCCCGCTACGGCAGGCGGTTCTGACAGATAAACTTATGACTGACGGAGACCCTCCAAGTGGCCGAATCACGAGCAGCGGTATTAGCCACTGGCCGGCGCTTATTGCGGCGGCGGGGTCGAGGTATGAAGCCGCCTCGCGGATGGCGACGACAGGTAGTTACGTACCTCGCGATTCTCGGGCCGGGAATGATAGCAGCGAGCGCCGGCAATGATGCCGGTGGAATAGCGACCTTTGCCGCTGTCGGCGCCGAACAGGGATACCGTCTACTCTGGATCCTTATCCCCATCACTATTAGCCTGGGCCTGGTCCAGGAAATGTGCGCTCGCATGGGCGCAGTCACGGGCAAAGGCCTCGCCGATCTAATACGCGAGCGCTTTGGCGTGCGCTGGACGGCGTTTGTCATGCTCGCGCTGCTGATAGCCAATGCCGGTGTCACCGTTTCTGAATTCGTCGGCATAGCAGCCGCTACCGAACTATTTGGTGTGCCGCGATTCGTATCCGTTCCGTTGTCTGCGATTGGAATCTGGTGGCTCGTCGTTAAGGGTTCATATCAGCGAGTGGAGCGCGCTTTCCTCCTGATGTCGCTGGTTTTTCTCGGATATATTGTCTCTGCTTTCCTTGCCAAACCTGATTGGAGTGCCGTTGCGGTCGGATTAGTAAAGCCCAGCTTCAGCTTTGAGTATGCATACCTGTTTACACTCGTCGCGGTTGTCGGCACCACGATCTCGCCCTACATGCAGGTCTACGTTCAATCATCAGTGGTAGAGAAAGGCGTAACTCCTGAAAACTACGGGAGAACAAAAATGGACGTCTGGGTCGGTACGATTCTGGCGATACTGGTCGTCTTCTTCATCGTTATCTCGACCGCGGCCACACTACACCGACATGGTCTGCACATCGAGAGCGCCGCTGACGCTGCTCGTGCATTGGAGCCGTTCGCCGGACCTTACGCGGAGAAACTTTTTGCGATTGGTTTGTTTGGGGCGTCAATGTTAGCGGCCGGCGTGTTGCCGCTAGCCACTGCTTATTCGATCAGCGAGGCGCTTGGCTTTGAGAAGGGCGTGTCGCGCAGTTTTCGCGAGGCGCCAATCTTTATCGGCGTCTTCACTTTTCTGATTGCAGTGGGAGCAGCAATTGCGGTGATTCCGGGCCTGCCGCTCATTCGGGTGTTGCTGGTTACACAGGTAATCAATGGCCTGCTCCTGCCCATCATCCTTTTTGCGATTCTGAAATTAGTGAACGACCGCGAACTAATGGGTACGCATGTTAACGGCCCACTCTATAACCTCGGCGCGTGGTTAACAGCCGTCGTCGTCACGCTGTTGTCGCTGCTGTTTATTGTGGTAAGCCTCTTTCCTAATCTTCTACGATCCTGAATCCAAGCGGAAGCCCGCGCGTCAGCAAGGGCTTTGGTTGTGGCCGGCAGGCCATTTGAGCGCAGTCGAGCCCTCTCTAACGGTCGGGCTCTGCTTGATCAGGCGGACTCATTCTTTCTCGCCAAGTCATTGAATCAGTGATAAAAAAGGTAGGGTCATCAGACTACTTAATTCCCAGGCTGTTCGCGAGCGAACTTCAGCAAACAACGTGTCTCGACGCTATACCAAAAATAAAGTTTCTCTGTTCCTCATAGCTACGCCAATTGTAGTGGTGGCCGTCGCGCTGGTGATCTTTTTTGATAAGGCTCTCCGTGAATTTCTGAAGTCTCACATGGGTGGTCTCGCCGCTCAAGCC
>DASYMB010000138.1:0-10088 GCA_036009285.1 Pyrinomonadaceae bacterium
CCAAACGACGTTCGTCGATAAGCTTGCCGCAACGGGCGCAGATGCCATAGGAGCCCTCCTGGATTCGCAATAGCGCCTGATCAATGTCAGCAATCATCTGAGACTCGCGTTCACCCAGACGCAAAGCCAGCTCCTTGTTTACATCCAAGAGCGACATATCGACGGTGTCTTTCACGCCATCGTCAGATAGCTCGAGTGCGGCAGCCTGATCTGCGCGTACGTGCTCGGTGTGTTTTTGAAGTTCCTCGAGAAGTATCTTTTTGAAGTGAGCTAATTTCTCAGGCTGCATTGTTCCAGTTGCCCTTGCCTTCTGTATTCTAATCGCTCGGATGTTATCCAGGGGGGTAGCGGATTATAGCTTAGCGGCCTTGATTAACGTTAGCGCTGCGAAGGCGTTGTGATAAGACTCAAAATTTCCAGGTCAGAGAAAAACGAACCGAGCGAGGGCTGCCGGGCGAGATGTTGTCGTTGCTATCGGCATTGATGAAGTATTTCTTGTCGAGCAGGTTTTCGAAGTTTCCCTGGACGCCAACCTTTTCGGTGATCGTGAAATAAACGGCCGCGTCGGCCCGCGTGTAGCCGGGCAGTATCACCTTGTTATCAATCGCTGCAAACATATTCGAGCGGTGAATCAGACCGAGGCCCGCTCCAAACTTGCGAGCGAAGCGATAGCTGTTCCACAAAGAGAAAGTGTGACGCGGAACCTGGCCCACGCGCGCCCCTTTAGGAGCGAAGGCCGTTGCGCTCGTAACCCTCGCATCCTGGTATGCGTATCCGCCCACCATCTCCCAGGCGCGCGATACGCGGCCGTTCAGTCCAACTTCGAGGCCGTTGGTGCGCTGGCTGCCGGTTTGCACGATCTTCGTAGGGTCGTTTGGATCGGTGGCGCGCGTATTCGTGCGAGCTAAACTGTAAACGGCGGTAGTCAAAGAAAGCGATTGCAGCAGGTCCCACTTAGCGCCGAATTCGTAGTTACTAAACTTCTCCGGTTTGAGCATCTGCGTGATCGCCGTCAGGGAAGAGAACTGATCTCCGGAGCTGGGCAGATACGAAACGCTGTAACTGGCATAAAGCGACAGCGGCACGATCGGCTTGAACACGATGCCCGCGCGTGGCGACCAGAGATTGTCGAGGCGGCCGAAGTTGTCGTTGTTTCTGTTGTTATGGAACTTGAGATTGAAATGATCGAAGCGAAGTCCGGCGAGCACTTGAACCTTGGGCGACAACTCAATCTGATCCTGAGCGTAAGTCCCAGCCACGTTCGCCGCGACATGATTGTCGGCGTCGGTTGCGTTTTGACGAAACGTTACCGGAGTGTTGATAGTCGGGTTAGAAAATGGAACAGAGATTGTCGTCGCAGCGTTGTTGAAAAAACCCGTGCTGCGAAAGTTATTTGATACCTGCCGCCCGAATTCCGTGCCCGCTAAAATTGTGTGACGCAGAGAGCCGGTCTTCGCGGCATAAGTGAGATCAGTTTGATTGAAGATGTTACGGCGGCGCGTGGCGTTGTTGTAAGCGGAGAGATTGACGCGAGTTTCGTCCGCGTTTACCGCACCGGGAACGAAGTTCTGGTAGAACCTTCGGTAAGCGCCAAACAAGGTGCGATTGTGGATATTGAAACTACCTATCTGGTGGTCGACTACGGCAGAGGCAAGATTCACCTGCGCGCGCACCAGGCTCTGATTCGGATCGCCGAAGAAGGTGGAGATGTCGGCGTCGGCCGGCCGGCCACGAAACGAGGGGATGCCGCGATCCGCAACGCGGTTATCGCGAAAATGTTCGTAGGCAAATCTCATTTGTGTTTGCTTGCCGGCGACAATCGTCAAGGTTGGATTGATGCCGAAGCGATTCAGGTCAACATGATCGCGGAAGCTTCCGGAATTTTCGTACATGCCATTCAGACGAAACGCCACTCGATTGTTGAAGGGCCGATCAATGTCTCCCAGGATCCGTTTGTTGCCGAAAGATCCGCCTTGCAATGTTACTTCCCCAAGCGCAGCAAAGCCTGCCTGTTTGGTGACCCGATTGATCACCCCACCGCCACCACCGCGCCCGAAGATCATCGCGTTGGGCCCTTTCAAAGCTTCCACGCGATCGAGGTTGTAAAGGTCGCGATAATATTGAACGTCATCGCGCACGCCGTCGAGGAAGAAGTCGGCTGAGGAACTATTGCCTCTGATCACGACCTGATCGCGATTGTTTTCACCCTGAATGGCAGTGATGCCTGGAACATAGCGGACCACATCGGCAACACTTTGCATTCCCTGGTCCCTGATCACTTCTCGCGATACGACCGTTATTGATTGTGGAAGGTCGCGGAGCAGCGTGAGCGTTTTTGTGGCGCTGCTGACAGCGTCATAGCCAGCCATGTCGGTAACCGTGACGGTCGCACTGTAGCCGGCGAGTTGCAGAACAATCTCGAATGCTTCGAAGCTGGTCGGCCGGGAGTGGATAATCAAGGACGCATCCGCAAAACCTGCCGCCGAAACGCGAAGCGTATATTCACCAGGCTCGAGCAGCAGCGAAAATTCCCCGTTCCCGTTGGTGAGCGTGGAAGCGTCGGGTTGGCCCCTGCGCGAGGCTGTGATTTTCACTCCGGCGACGGCGGCGCGATCTGGATCCAGTACTTTGCCACGCAGTTGAGACTGCACAACTATTTCGCTTGCTTGAGACGCGCAAAGAAAAGCCGCGACGATCAAAAGGCTGCACGTAAGTCGAAAGGCAAGGCTGGTTAGGAATTTTGCCGACATGATTTAGGTCCACCAAGTGCGCTGCTGCGCCAAGACTTTAGATGAAATTGAAAACCGATTTCAATTTGAAGAGTAAGCCAGCTTGGTGAGAGTTGTCAATCTTTGGCACGAACTATCTTGTTATTTGATTTCGTTTGGCGGGCTTTTAGTTCTGTGAGTGTCACTTCACTTTTCTTGGCCACAAATTAGTTCCGCAGCCAGAAGAGGTAGCGTGAGTTCGTGATGGCCGGTAATCGAGTAGCCCTTTCCCGCGCCGTTAGCTGTCGGCCGGCGAACTACATTCGTGAGTGGCCTATAGGATTGTATGAAGTCAAAGTTTGCGGTTGTGATGTCCGAAAGTTGATTGCCGAGATTGCGCACCAACGTAACGGCCTTCAAGAAGACTTCGGGCAACGTAACCGCCGATCCAATATTTAAGTAGACGCCACCGCCGTCCATCCGCCGCACGAGCTCGGAGAGCAAGCGGAAATCAGTATGCGTCGTAGCACCGAGTGCGGCGCCGTCCGCTTGCGGGTGGAAATGGCCGATGTCGCCCCCGATAGTCAGATGAGCAGTGAACGGCACTCGGGCCTGATAAGCGGCGCAAAGCAAAGAATAGTCGGCGTGCTTTGGACCGAGCTGGAGCAGTGCGCGACCGGTGGCTTCGCCTAGGCCAATGCCTTCCTGCGCGCCTTCTTTTGCAGCGCGGTTCAAAAGTTTTCCGGTTTCGTCAGCACCGCCGAATGCTCCTTCACCGAGAGTGGCGTCGACGTCTTCGGAGGTTGAGCCGACCATCGCGACCTCCGCGTCGTGAACGAGCACCGAGCCGTTTGCGGCGATTGCAGTAACAAAGCCTCGTTTCATTAAGTCGATGATGAGCGGCGCCAGGCCGGTTTTGATTACGTGGCCGCCGATTCCCCAGATGATCGGTTTATGCAGCGCACGCGCCCGATGCATGCGCGCGGCTAGCTCTCTTAGACTTTGAACTGCAAGAATGTTTGGGAGACTGCCCAGAAAATCTTTGAGCGACGAATCTGCTTGAACGGGACGAGCAAAGTCGTCGAGTGAAACCTTGCTGGGACGTGAGGCGAGTGGATAAGTCTTTACGTTGCTGAGTTCCAGCGGTCGCAGGGATGCATCGTAAATGGAAGGCAAAGTCGACTTTCCTTGGAGAATCAGAGGTATTCCGCGTCCGCCAAATCTTGAAGTCTTCCACAAGCTATTTTGTTTCGCTTAAGCACTTCTTTGGAGATAAATGGCACGTTTAATCCATCGAGATCGCCATACTCGCGAGAAGCCCAGGCTTCATCGAACGTCACACCGGAAAGAACTGTCATTAGGTCAAGTCGATTTGGCGAAATGCCAAGCTGTATAACCTGATCCTCTCGAGTGAAATCTTGGTTTGTCAAATTTAAGTCGCCGAAGCCGAATTGCTCCATGGATGTTTGAAGGCGTTCCGCATTTTTGTCAGAGCGATCGATGAAAAGATCGATGTCATTCGTATAACGAAAATAGCCGTGGTAGGGCCACGGCGAAAGCTCCGACTATTAAATATCGGACCTCAAGCGTGTTTAATAATTCTATAAACTCTCTAAAATCCTTCTGTAAGCTCATTAGAATACGGTCGGTACTGATCTCGAAGCTGTAGAAGGTAGGCAAGTCTCTGATTTGGAGTCAGAGAACGATAGTACTTTCTATCGGCCTCCTCCGCCTCCTCAAAGGAAGAGAAGACCTGAAACTTTGTCTTATCCAAGCGGACGTTTCTGGTTGTTGATGCCACCACGTAATTGTATCACGCGATGTTCTTATCTTCGTGACGAGAATTGCCGTTGCCGTTCTTTACGAGCCGGCCGTTGAGGAGTGGACGGAGAACGTGGCCCGTGTGGGAGCGACGCGAGCGCGCAACTTCTTCGGGCGTGCCGGCGACGACGACTCGGCCGCCGTGTTCGCCGCCTTCTGGTCCGAGGTCGATGATGTAGTCGGCCGACTTAATCACGTCGAGATTGTGCTCAATCACGATAATAGTGTTGCCCAAAGAGACGAGACGCTGGAGCACGTCGAGCAGTTTATGAACGTCGGCAAAGTGAAGCCCGGTGGTGGGCTCGTCGAGCATGTAGACCGTACGACCCGTTGCGCGCTTCGACAATTCCTTGGCTAACTTAATCCGCTGCGCTTCGCCGCCGGAAAGAGTGGTGGCTGATTGTCCAAGTTTGAGATAGCCGAGACCGACGTCGAGCAGCGTTTGTAGTTTCTGCTGAATCTGCGGCACATTTTCGAGCAGGGGTAACGCCTCTTCAACGGTGGTGTCGAGCAACTCGGCAATCGATTTACCTTTGAACCTCACGGACAGCGTCTCGCGATTGTAACGAGCGCCACGACAGACGTCGCACAGCACATAAACATCGGGCAGGAAGTTCATCTCGATGCGCTTCATGCCGTCGCCATCGCAGCCTTCACAGCGTCCACCCTTCACGTTGAATGAAAACCTTCCGGGCTTGTAGCCGCGTTCGCGTGACTCGGGAAGCATCGCGTAAAGCTCGCGCAGCGGAGTGAACAGTCCGGTGTACGTGGCTGGATTCGATCGCGGCGTACGCCCGATGGGAGACTGATCGATCTCTATCACCTTGTCGATATGTTCCAGGCCCTCAATGGCCGCGCAGGCGCCGGGTTCGGCGAGTGAGCCATAAAGATGACGCGCGAGGGCGGGGTAAAGAATGTCGGCGACGAGGGTGGATTTTCCCGAACCGGAAACTCCGGTGATCACTGTTAACAACCCGAGCGGGAAGGTAACGTCGATGTCTTTAAGGTTGTTGGCGCTCGCTCCATGAACGGTCAAATATTTTCCGTTGGGCGACCGCCTTTGCAGCGGCACTTCAATCTTTTTCAAACCGCTAATGTACAGACCAGTGATCGAACGCGGGTTATTGGCAACGTCTTCGGCGGTTCCGAAAGCCACCAACTCGCCACCGTGTGCGCCTGCACCCGGCCCCAGATCCACCACGTAATCCGCACGACGAATAGTTTCTTCGTCATGCTCAACCACGAGCACCGTATTACCGAGATCGCGTAGCGCGGTCAACGTGTCGAGCAGTTTTTGGTTATCGCGCGGATGCAGGCCGATTGAAGGTTCGTCGAGAACATAAAGTACGCCGCGAAGCTGCGAGCCAATCTGCGTCGCCAGACGAATGCGTTGTCCTTCACCGCCTGATAGCGTCGCAGAGGGGCGGTCAAGCGTGAGATAGCCAAGTCCGACGCTCTCCAGGAAACGCAAACGATTTTTGATTTCGCGAAGTATCTGACCGGCTATCTGTTCCTCGCGAGAGTTCAACTTGATCGCGTCAAAAGCGGCAACGGAATCTTCGATCGGCAAAGCTGTGTATTCCGCGATTCCGCGACCGCCCAGGCGAACCGAGAGCGAGTCCGAACGCAGTCGCTGGCCCCTGCAGTCCGGGCAAACCGAAGGTGAAACCAGTTCTTCAAGAGTCACTCTAACTTTTTCGGAAGGCGCTTCGTTGAGTCGATCGCGCAGCCAACGCAACGCGCCTTTCCACGGACTCTGATAAGAATAAAGTCCCTGACGAAAGTTTAACTGACCGCTAACCCCATGGAAGAAACCGTCGCAAACTTCTTTAGGCAATTCGGAGAAGGGCAATTTCACGTCGGCGTGGAAATGTTTCGCCACTGCGAGCAGCGCACTTCTTAAGTATCCCGATCCTTGCCGGTCCACCGGCCCCATGAAAGTCAGTTTGTCGGCGGCGATGTTTGCGTCGGGGATGAGTTTGGCAGGATCGATTTCAAGGACCGTGCCCAGCCCATGACAACGCTTGCAGGCGCCGTAAGCAGAATTGAAAGAAAACGAACGCGGCTCGAGCGGGGGAACGTTGATGCCGCAAATCACACACGCCATACGCTCGGAGTAAAGCTTCTCTTCGCCGTCGACCACCGAAACAAGCACGGCGCCGCCGGTAAGCTTCAAGGCGGTGCGAACAGATTCGGCAAGGCGCTCCTTGATCCCGGGCTTTATTAAAAGGCGATCGACAACGGCTTCGATCGTGTGATTGCGACGCTTGTCGAGTTTGATCTCCTCGTCGAGAGAGAGAAGTTCCCCATCGACGCGAGCTCGCAGGAACCCATCCTTGGCGAGTTTTTCCAGTTCCTTTTTGAATTCACCTTTACGGCCGCGCACGATGGGCGCCAGGATCATGACCCGCTCACCCTCCGTCAGGCCAAGAACGTTCTGAACAATCTGTTCGACACTTTGACGCGTAATCGCGGCGCCGCACTTGTGACAATGCGGCTGGCCAATAGAAGAAAACAACAGGCGCATGTAATCGTAAATCTCTGTAACCGTGCCAACGGTTGAGCGGGGACTGCGCGACACCGTCTTTTGTTCGATCGAGATTGCCGGCGACAGACCGTCAACGGAATCGACGTCCGGCTTTTCCAGTTGATCCAAAAACTGGCGGGCGTACGCCGAGAGGGACTCAACATAACGACGCTGACCCTCCGCATAGATGGTGTCGAAAGCAAGCGAGGATTTCCCGGAACCGGAAAGACCGGTGATTACCGTGAAGCGGTCGCGAGGTATTTCTACGTTGATGTTTTTGAGGTTGTGCTGGCGCGCGCCTCTTACTGTGATGCGATCAATTCCCATGGGCAAGATTGCGACGAAAACCTAAGCGGGTCGCCACGGATGCGAATATCGGGGAGTAGCGAACCAGTCATTCTAGCCGAGCGTCATGAGGCGGGCAAGTCGCGCGCATCTAATCGCGGATGTGTCTCCGCGCGCGAGGATTTGGAAAAAGTTGCCGTCCATACGTCAATGGCGTACACTAATACGCGGTGTTCACCTTTATCGAATCATCCACGTTTGACCGGGTCCGCTCGGTATATTTGGATGACGATGAATACGCCGAATTGCAGGAGTTTATGATGCAGAATCCAGAGGCGGGCCAAGTCATACCCGGCTCTGGTGGGGTTCGCAAACTACGTTGGACAAGGCCGGGCATGGGTAAGCGGGGTGGGCTACGAGTTATCCACTTTGTGCGGTATGAACCGAGTGAGTTCTGGATGTTGACGATATACGCCAAAGCCAAGCGAGACAATATTCCCGCGCATATATTGAAACAGTTGTTGGAGGCATTCCCGAAATGAGTAAGAAGCTTACTGGAAAGGCGCTGACTAAATTCGAAGCCGAGCGCGACGTCTGGCAGGAGGTCCTGGAGGGCGTCCGAGAGATTCAGGCAGGCGGAGGCAAGCGGACGAAAGTCCAGCCGAAATCGAACGTGGTTCGGGTGCGTCTCAAAAGCGGACTGTCCCAGGCAGAGTTTGCTGCAGCGCTCGGAGTCTCGAAGCGAACTCTCGAGCAGTGGGAGCAAGGTCGACGCCAGCCTTCGGGAGCGGCAAACACGCTGCTAAAGATTGCCGAGCGTCATCCAGAAGTGTTACTTGAAGTTGCGGCGTGATGAGGCTTGGGCCGGTGGCTCACGGCTGACATGGAATACTTAGTGCTGCCGCTGTGAAATTCGCGCATTGTGGTTGCGCTCAAGAACCTTCCGGTATTGCCGGAGTGAGCAGATACGAAGAGCGCTAGTGAAAGTTCCTGCTTGTCGTAATCCTACCTTCTGGTTCGTCTTCTTGACACCCCACAAAACCGAAACATACACTGCGATTTCGAAAGCTTGCCTGTGCTTCGTCTCCGATGCAGTTCGAGTTCAAGGCGGTATCTGTGAATCTTCCAAACAGTCTGACGCTGCTGCGCATCTTCATCGTTCCGATCCTCGTCGTCGTACTGCTCACTCCGTTTTCCGAAAACTGGTTTGGTGTGCCACGGCATCTTCTAGGCGTCGGGCTTTTTCTAGGCGCCGCTCTCACCGATTTTCTTGACGGACACTTTGCGCGCAGCCGCAACCAGGTTACGCGCTTGGGCCAACTCCTCGATCCGATTGCCGACAAGCTATTGATTTCCGCCGCACTGATCTCGCTGGTTGAAAACCAACTGGCGCCGGCGTGGGCAGTCGTAATAATTATCGGTCGAGAGTTTGCCGTGACGGGCTTGCGTTCGATCGCTGCCGCTGATGGCGTTGTGATCTCGGCGTCGAAGATGGGAAAGTTTAAGATGCTGGTTCAGGTCCTGACGGTAGCGTTGCTTATTGTTTCCAGCGTGGCCGGCAAGCCGCCAGTGGGTAACTTCGGCCGGCCCTTTCCGGCAATTGAATTCTGGTCGGTGCCGGAACTGCGAGCCGCCTGGCTACATCTATTCGGTCCTGAATCCACCACCGCAAGCGATTGGCAAGTGTTGCTCTATACGGCAGGGCGAGCAATGCTCTGGTTAGTTGTAATCTCCTCTTGTCTTTCTATGTACGGCTACTTTAAATCGTTCTATCGATCAATCCTCTCAAGTGGCCGGTCGGAACGCGTCGCTCTAAAGTCAGGAGAGGCGAGCATACCGGTAGTGCGCGATTAGTTCGTTCACCGCCGCATCGTCAATACGCTTCGCAACTCATAATCATTTTTGAACAAGAGAAACCATCAGTTCGTAAATGGGGCACATTCTTTTTCGCGTTACAGGTGCTAAGATATCTGTAATTCTGACTGCGACTTGCGTTTTCGCATGCGGGTTGTTAGTATCCGCATTTTGTCGGAATGCGCTATTTGCAGTCTATAGCGGGCCGGCGTAGCTCAGTTGGTAGAGCATCTGATTTGTAATCAGAGGGTCGGGGGTTCAAGTCCCTTCGCCGGCTCCACTAAGCACTTGGCAGGATATGCAGGGGTGGTCGAGTGGTTAATGGCACCGGGCTGTAAACCCGGCAGGCTAACGCCTTACGTAGGTTCGAATCCTACCCCCTGCACCAGGAAGCGATGAATTCGGAACGATGAACGCGGAACTAAAGACAATTCATCGTTCATCGTTCCGACTTCATCGTTTAGTGGGCGGGTGTAGCTCAGTTGGTAGAGCATCAGCCTTCCAAGCTGAGGGTCGCGAGTTCGAATCTCGTCGCCCGCTCCAGATTTGAAAGGATAAAGGATGTAGTGATGGCGAGGCTTTCTTATTCATCCCTCCGCTGGTGCAGGGGGTAGGATTCGAACCTACGTAAGGCGTTAGCCTGCCGGGTTTACAGCCCGGTGCCATTAACCACTCGACCACCCCTGCCTATTTGCCGCCACTTAAGCATGCGAATAGAACCGGTGAGAATAAGACCCGACCTTCCCTAAGCGCGCACTCCGGCCCAAGCCGCAAACTCGTCACTTTAGCTGAGGTTAGTATGGTTTTGCAAGTGCAGGCACGGACCGACGCCTGTGAGCACAAACATCGCGCGGTTCTTCCCGCTCCAGACCGAGGCTAATGGTGTTTTGGAG
>DASYMB010000139.1:0-10501 GCA_036009285.1 Pyrinomonadaceae bacterium
GGCGCGCGTACCATGCGGACCTTCCTGTCAGTTACCCGCGCGACGCGACGCACCGCTTCACTAAGATAGAGCTCCTCGGCGCCGGTTATCGCTACAGTTTGTCTGGTTAACCGACCTTCAACTAAAGCCGCTCGCAACACGTCGACGAGGTCGTCAATAGCGAGCGGGCGGATTCCCTTCTCCTTCAGGCCGACCATGGCGAAGATGGGAAACGTATGCAAAGCATGACTCAAATGATCGAGCATATGATCGCCGCGACCATACACCATGCTCGCTCTGAAGATCGTATAGTCGAGCCCGGAAGCTCGTAGTAATTCCTCGGCCGCCCACTTCGATTCGTGATAGGCCGATCCGCAGTTTGGACGCGCGCGCAAAAAACTCATCAAGGCAATCTTCTTAACTCCGGCTTCGCGCGCCGCTTCAATCACGTTCCTCGTACCCTCAACATGCACGCGCTCGTAAGTCTGTTCGTCGATTTCACGATTGATCCCGGCACAGTGCGCAACCGCTTCGCACCCTGCGAAGGCCTCGCGCAACACGGCAAGGTCGGAAAGATCGCTCGCGACAAACGTAATACCTCGGCCACTCAATTCTTCACGATCGTTGCGAGCAAGCAGCACTACTTCGGCGCCCTCGGCTGCAAGGCGCTCGGCGAGATGGCGCCCGATAAACCCGGTCCCGCCAGTGATCGCTATCTTCATGCTGCTCCTTTTGCGCTTAGCCGATATGAAAGCGCCAGCTCCAGTCGGTGACAACCCCATGACTTCGAAAAGGACGGCTCAAGCTCCGCTAACAGGAGTAACTACCTCGCCCGTTGCCGGTCTGCGAATTAATGTGCGAGCTTTTGAGTTTTGAGAAGGTCTCCACTGCTGCTCAACTCCCATAACCTGTCCGGACGAACCGTTCACTCTCCCCTCGCCCGGAAGATCCTCCTCCACGGCTCGGGATGCTTCCCCACGGCTCGGGATGCTTCCCCCACGGGCGGGATGTCTTCCCCACGGCTCGGGATGCTTCCCCCACGGGCGGGATATCTTCCCCACGGCTCGGGATGCCTCCCCCACGGTCGGGATATCTTCCCCACGGCTCGGGATGTTTCCCCCACGGGCGGGGATGTCTTCCCCACGGCTCGGGATGCTTCCCCACGGTCGGGATATCTTCCCCACGGCTCGGGATGTTTCCCCCATGGTCGGGATATCTTCCCCACGGCTCGGGATGCTTCCCCCACGGTTGGGATATCTTCCCCCACGGCTGGGGATGTCTTCCCCACGGCTCGGGATGCTTCCCCACGGTAGGGGATGTCTTCTCCGCCCCCGGGAAGTCTTTCTAAGAGCATCACCAAAGGCTACGAATCAAGTTACTTGAATTCGAACGACTTCATGTAATCGGTATAGGCCTGGTCCCAATGAGCGACCGTATTTTCCGGGCCGGTTAGTTTCACGAAGTAGGAACCTTTCGGCGTGTCAACAACGGCGGCGCGCAGGCGGTAGATAGATTTGTTATCCGCAGGCGCGCTGTCCGGCGACATTCCTCCGGAATAGTTACCCGACACGTCGACCGTACTGACTTGCAGACCGTTGACCGTCAGTGTCCCTGTCTTCGCTCTTTCTTTCGACGACTGTCCGTCAGGCTGCTTGATCTGATTGATCCAGCGATCGATGTTCGCCTCGGGCGATCCGCCCTGGCCCTGTCCAAAATAATATATAACGAGCAGCGCGTCTTCATGATCGCCTTCGGTCTTTGGCAGTTTGTATTGGGCCACGCGCATGTCGGAAGTCGGCTTCTCCGCGGTCCAAGCTTCGGGAGCTTTGAAGCGCAACTCGCCCGCGGCGTGCTGAACCGGCCGCGACGAACTGAGAGGAGCTTGCGCAGCAGTCTTGTTCGACGCAACCGTTGCAGAGTTCTTGGAGCAGCCCGAAGAAATGAGCGCGACGGTAAACAGCGAGATGATTATTTTGAGCATGATGTTAATTAAAACTTAAGACTTGGATCACCGCAAGCCATTCCTGATTCGGTGTCAGTCTGTTTAAGTCTGTTTGGGTCCTTAGGGTCGGATCTTACTGGGACCGCGGGCGCCCTCGCCCGCCTGCTGCGAATGCCACGTAGTTCGAGTGATGTAGAACGCTGCAGAAATCTCGACTGATTGTTTCTGCACTTTTCTCCGTGTCATTTGAGTACTTGAAAACGACAGCGCTCGTGTCGCCCGCCTTGTCGGAACTACCTGCGTGAGCGGGTGGCTTAGCATCGTCAGGCCGCCCCGTCACGGAAGCGGTTCTGACCAGACGAGCATCCATCAGTATCGATGGGACGGTCGCCCGATGTGAATGTGTGGTCCGGTTGCGGTTCCCGGGATCGCTTCACGAAACGCTAAGAACGGAATTCCATTCGCTCGCAGGAAGCCGAGTAAAGCCTGACCTTCCGGGCCGTCGGGATGCAGAGAAACGTCCATCGCATTATGGTGATCGAGACGCCAGCGATCGTGAATAGCACCCTGGCCAAAAACAGCAACCGGCAGCGGCTTCTTAAAAGCGTCAAGGAAGAAACGCTGAACCTTCCACGCGTCTGACAAAACCCACACGGCTGCGCCATTGTAACGAATGAAGGACGCGGTCTGTATCATGCCGCCTCTCGGCACCGGCCTGCTTTTTGCTAACTTCGTTTCCGCTTGCGCCTCAAGCAGTGTGTCGGCAATCTGCGAGTCGGCGCTAGCCATGCGCCGGCCCACGTCCGCGACCCGATCCTTTTCTTTCGCAACTTCAGCCTCACCGGCTTCCAGTGTCTTTCTTGAAATTAAACCCGCGGCGAAGAGTTCCCGCGATTTAGCTAGTTCCACTTCTGCTTTAGCAACACTCTTCTCGTAGCTGGCTCTGAGTTTTTCCAGGCTGGATTTGTACTCGTTAGTGGCCTTGATGAACTCTTCGCGTAGTTTACCCAGCTCATCGATCTTGCCCGGCTGCGTTCGAGTAGTCTTCGCAGTCCTGGTCGGTTTGGTCTTTGCTTTGGCGGGGACGGCTTTTGCTTGCTTCGTTTCAGAGGTTTGCGCCGATGCCGTTGGCACGATGAAGAGAAACGAAAACAGGCAGACCGATACGAAAATGATCCGGCCCGCGTTGCGCGGAAGTGTTCTGCAAACAAGTCGCGTGTCGAGCTGGGTGATCATGATTCTCCCGTGCCGGATTGCAACTCCAGGTCCCAAGTTCCAAGTTCAATGTCCAATGTCCAATGTCCAATGTCCAAAGTCTAACGCACTCGATAGTCGAGCGTTAAACGTTGGACCTTGGATCTTGGACCTTGGATTTGTGACGTTGGACTTGGACTTGGGACTTGGGACTTGGGACTTGGGACTTGGGACTTGGGACTTGGGACTCCTTTGAGTCACTTCACCATCGTTCCGGTACGACCCCAGCGCGTATTGGTAAAAAACTTCAGCAGAGGATTGCCGTCTGAAGGAGCACTCTCGTCGTAAGACCAATAGACAAACATCGCGCGGCCGATCACCAAATCGCGCGGGACAAAGCCCCAGTAGCGACTGTCTTCGCTATTGTTGCGGTTATCGCCCATGACGAAATATTTCCCGGCGGGAACTACGAGCTCGTGCCCATCACCTTCATGGTCTCTCGCGAAGATAGGATAATCTTCTTCGACGAAGTCGGGATTGTAGTAAACGTCGTAGAGCTCGCCGGCCTTGCGCGGTGGGGCGTTGACGATAGTAAGCGGCGCCTTATCGTTGTTATCGATAGCCTCGATCTGATGCTCGGGAAGCGGTCTGCCGTTTACGATCACGTTTCGGCCGTCCATGCGAATCCGATCGCCGGGTATTCCGATCACGCGCTTAACGTAGTTGGTAAAGATTGGCTTGTTATCAGGTCTGTCGTCTCGCCGTGGATCGTATTTATTGCCTGGATACTTAAAGACAATGATGTCGCCACGCCGTATCTCACGCTGCGGGAGAAACGGTAAAGTTTTGCCGGGCGCAAAAATAAACTTGTTCACCAGCAGATGATCGCCGATCGTGATTGTGTTCTGCATCGAGCCGGTCGGCACTTTGACAGCTTGCACCACGAAGGTCATGCCAAACAGGGCCATGATCACCGTGACTACCGCCGACTCAAAATACTCGCGCCAAATAGACTTCGGCGGACCTTTTGGTTTTGTTTCCGGCTCCGGCGAATCGCCGTGGCCGTTGCGGTTGAAGACCCGGGAAAAAGCAGAGACCTTCGTACCTGCTTTCGTTTCAGATATGTTGGTTGAAACTGTTCCGCTGGAAGGATCGCTCGTCATCTCAAATCATCCTAGATACCTTAGTTGCCGCGGTCAAGTCATTGGTTTGTTGGTCAGTGCCTTAGTTCGACTATCTCTGTGCGCCCTTCGTGTTCTCTGTGTCTCTGTGGTAAGCAGTCGTAATGAAGATTCAACACCGAGACACAGAGAACACGGAGGGTACACAGAGAAGACGGAATCAAGTCACTACCGTTTTGGTTAATCCTCGGCCACAGTTGAACCCGGCGGCTGCGGCTCCTGGTTTTGGCTGGTTCTCATCAACGCTAGTGCCTCCCTGGCTGCCGCGGCTTCCGCTGTCTTTTTCGAACGGCCTTCGGCGCGGACGCTGCCGTTGTCCCAACTCACTTCGACGTGGAAAGTGCGCCGGTGTGGTGGGCCAACCGCCTCGACCACGGAATATTTCGGAGCCGGCCGGCGCTCGGCCTGGAGTTTTTCCTGCAGCATTGTTTTGTAATCAGCCGCTGCCGCGGCGCTGGGAGTAACCTTCTGTAACTCCTCGCCCAGAGCGTGTTGGACAAAAGCAGTGGCCGCCGGCAATCCGCCGTCAACAAAAATCGCGCCCGCCAGTGCCTCTAACACGTCGGCGAGCAGCGCATCCTTGCGCCGGCCGCCGCTTTTTTCTTCGCCGCGTCCGAAGCGCAGAAAATCTCCGAGGTTCAAACGCAGCGAAGCTTCAGCGAGCGTGGGCGCGCTTACCAGGCGATGCTTCATGCGAGACAACTCACCCTCTGTGCCGGTGGGATAGGCGGTGCAGAGATAGTCTGCAACTACTAAACCCAGCACCGAGTCGCCCAAAAATTCGAGGGCCTCGTTGTGAAGTTGACGCGCTTCATCGTCGGCTCCCGGCGCTACCTGTTCGTGTGCCCACGAGCGATGCGTGACGGCACGCTCCAGCAAGGCGCGATTCTGAAACTTGTAAGCAAGAACGGTTTCCAGGAGGTCGAGGTCCGGAAGTGTGATCTCCTGTTTCTTCAAGGTAGGTTTAATTGCAATAAAGCCGGAAGCGTCGTCGAACTCAGGTGACAAAGCTTCCGGCAGTTATATCATGAGCCTTAAGCGGCCAGGCTAACTTTAGTGTCGCTTATGATTGTTACGAGTCTTCGGTTTCGCAGCAGGCTTTCTGCTGCTGGCCGTTGTCGTGGCAGTGGTTTTGGTAGTTGTAGCAGTCGCTGCCGGAACCGCGGGCGTGGTGGTTGTCGTTTTGTTTGCAGCCGGAGGGGTGGTTGCAGCCGGCGCCGCCATAGTTGAACTTGCTGGATTCGTGCCGGTCCCCGTCGCGGGTGTAGTTGACGTCGTGGGAGTGGCAGTGGGCAGAGTCGTAATCGGAGTAGGCACTGGAGGTAACGGCTTGGAAATAACAGTAGCAATCATTTCCTTCAAACCGTCTTCCGATCCGTTGTGGCGAAACTTGTAAAGCTCGGTTAGCCGCGCGAGCCATTGTGTCTTGGCTGCCTGAGCATTGGCATCGCTACCCGCAACCGCTACGGCTCTCGCGAGCGCGTCGATAATTCGGTCCACCAGTTGATTAATATTTTCCGCCGCCAGCTTGCTTTCAGGAGTTTCCGGCTTGCCCTTGTACTTCGCTTCGTAATCCGCCGACTGTTTGGCGTACTCAGCTTCGTAAGCATTGGCGATGAACGCGTAGGTTTGAGAGTTCTTCTTTATGTCACTATCAAACTGTGCTGCCTTGATAAAGTTCTTAAGAGCATCAGTAGGATCGCTGGCGCGCTCAAGGTAGCCGACTGAGTAGTAAAGGTAGCCGAGCGCATCGTCCTTCGATTTGAAGGGAGCCCAATTCTCAGGCGCTTTGCCCGACTCGATAACCTGAATCGCTTTTTTCGCGTAGTTAATCGCTTCGGCATTGTTGGATTCGTTCTTTGTGTTTACAGCCAGCACGTAGCCGCCGTAGCCGAGCGCGAACAAAGCCGGAAGACTGTCCGGCTCGTCGGCCAGGACCTCCTTGGCGATTGGTAAAGCCTCGGAATATTTCCGCTGATCAATAAATGTACGATTGAGATTGAACTTGCGTGCTTCCTTATCATAAGCGACGACCCATTTCTTGAGATAGCTCGGAATCTGGCCCTCTTCGGTTGGGCACGCCGCCAAATATTTTTTTGCAGCTTCGTAAGCTTTGGTCGGGTCCGTCGTACGAAACTTGGTGAAGTCGGCATATAACGGACCTTTGACTTCGTCGGTGCAGGTCGTCGACGCGGCAGCGGCCGGCGTCTGGGCCGGTGCGGGCGTCGGCGTCTGCGCCCTAAGTTCGCTTACGTTCCAGAAAGATGCGACCGCTACCATAGCCAGGCTCGCGTAAATTGTTAACGACCTAATAGTCTTTTTCATTAGTGGTGTAGAACCTCCAAGTTCCCTCATCTAATTATCCTTGCGGGGGCCAACATGTGGTTTGCCACCGGCGCGATCAAATCACGCGTCACTAAGATGCTCGCTGACAAAAACCAGTTGCCGATCTGCGGTGACAGTCAGGAGAGAACCACAGTTTCGTCGAATTGAAATAGCACTCAAAAAAGAACGCCGCAATATTCCTGCAACTCTGACGGGCGTGTCAAGGCGAGAATGCTTGAACGTAAAGGAAATTCGTCACATAAAAGCATCTGCGCCGGAACTCGTTCTAGTTTACGAGTGTCCGGCGCAGATTGGTTCGCTGGGGATTGCAACTCCCTTGCAGTTTATGGCTGGGTGTCCTGTGTGCGACGCGGTCTGTTGTCAGGCGTTGTCGTCGGTTTGATGGCAGGCTTAAACGGCGCGACAGTCTTTTGGTTATTCGATTTCTGGGCCGGCATCGTTATCGGGTTTAGCACTCGCTTGACGTTGCCTGGTGACGACTCGGGCACCAGCTTGTGGGTCGGAGCGGTGGTGGCCGCAGCGGATGCATCGGTGTTAGCGGCGGCATCCTGGCCATTCTGGTCCGCTATCATGTCAGCCCCTTCTTCGGTTCCAATTTCCTTTTCCTCATCGTCGGGAGTTGAGGCAATCTGCAGATTTGTCGGAGTGCCGAAGCGTTGATGCAAGTCGCGATAGATTCTGCCGGCGACGGCCGCAGGAAGATGATGATGCGCGTCAGTGCCGCGCGTAATGACAACCACCGCCAGCCTTGGATTGGCGAGCGGCGCATAGGAAGTGAACAAGCCCACCCAGCTTCCGCCGCCGCCATTACAGGTGCCAGTCTTTCCAGCTACTGTCTGCAGCGGATCATAAGCTTTTCTTCCGGAGCCGTAGTTAACGGAACCGATCATTCCGGGAATCATGCGCTGCAAGACGTTGCCATCGATATCCAACTTGCGACGAACCTTTGGTTTGAACTTAGCAGAAACGTCCTGTGGGTTTGGAATCTGCGGCACTAGCAACTTTCCGCCGTTGGCCATCGCCGATACAAGGTTACCCAATTGCAACGCTGTGACCTCGAATCCGTCTGCATACGAAAACATTCGATGAAGCGCGAACCCCGGCTTCATCTCGGGCAGGTGGCCGGCAAATTCAAAAGGAACATTCGCGCCGGTCTTTTCGCCTAAGCCGAGCTCGCGTGCGTAATGGATCATCTTGTCGAAGCCGATACCGCTACCGACGCGTTCGAAATACGGATTATCAGAGTGAGCTAGGGCTGAAGTTAAATCCTGGTTGCGCCCTGATGCCAGGGTTAATTCTGCGGGCGAGATGACATTTTCGGAAAGGCCGGCAACCCCGGTGACCAACTTGATCGTCGAGCAGGGTTTGAAACCACGTCTTACGCCCCACTCCTGGTTGACTATCGAATAGACTTTTCCAGTCATCGGATCCATAACGACAACTGTACCAGCGTGATTGCCAAGAGCGTTGATTGCTACCCGACGAACCTGAGCATCTTCGCCGACGGTATTGTCCCGGGCAATCATCCCCTGCACTTCGTCGCGCAGGGCTTGATCCAGAGCGCGCTGGCGAGCAATTGCGGCACGCCGCGCAGCCTCGGCCCGGCGGCGGGCTTCAAGGATTTCGCGCCGGCGTTGCGAAGCCATTCGCGCTCGCTCGCGTTTGTTCAATGGCCGATGTAGCTTTCGCTCGAGCGCCTTCAAGGAAGCAGACTGTTCCCTGGCGCTTTCGCGTCTAAGCTCTCTTCGAGATAAGCGCGATTTTCCGCCGCGACGCGAGTCTTTTGCGGAGAGGCGCTCACGACGATTGTTGGCGCGCCGTTCCTTTGCAGAAAGCTTTTTACCTTTTTCGGGGCGCGTGGCGCGGCGGCTATTTTTTTCGCGAGCGTTTTTTTCATGCCGCTTCCTGGCGGCATCAGCAGTATAAAAAGGAAGAATGAGAAGAGCGATTAAGATAAATGCGAAGGAAAGAGTTCGGGGATGGCGGTTCGTCAAAGTCATCAGGGGGTATTACCTTTCTAATGGTTGTTTTTGCTCACCCGCGTGAGCCTCGCCGAGAATCCTGCCTGTGGAACGCAATAGAAAAGGCTTCTGCAATGCCCGTTCTCAAATACAAAAAACTAACCTGGCAGCCTTGAGAATCAAATGCTCTCAAATAACCCTGGTTTTGTTATGGACCTACGGGTCCTGCTACGTTGAGGCGGGAGAATTCCCTAATTGGCGGTCCCTGGGGACATTGATTCGAGACCGCGGCAACTATACCATCTGAAATCGCAAGCGGCAACACAAAAGTAATCTTTTGTACACAACTTGCGAAACCGGTTCCTCAACATGTCCTATTAATAGGAGGAAAGGTTCAATAGCGACAACGATTCCAGGGCAGCTCCCCGTCAAATCCTTATGAGGACACCACAAATCTTCAATAGCTTTCGCGCGCGGCTTGTGCTGCTGCTGGTTGTGCTGCTGGGTTTGACGCTCGGTGTCCAGTATTACGTGAACGTAAGATCAGTAAGACGAAACGCCCACATGCTGGTTGAGCAGGAGCAGGCCATCATGGCCGGAGTCGCGCTCGGAGTTAACAGCATCTCCAGCAACAAGTACCTCGACCAGATAAAAAGCAACGTCAGCGATCAACTTCCTAACGAACGAAATGGACGGGTGCGCAACGTGCTTGTCGTAGACGGCGACGGAAACGTTCTGGACAGCCTCGTTAAAGACTACGCGCCGACTAAGAACCCCGATGGAACTCCGCATTACGCAAAGATCAGCGATGTGCCCTTATCTGCATTGAGCAGTGCAGTGAAACTCACTGACGAAAGTCAGCAACTACCCGCGTGGTTGACTGCGTCGCGCGCCCCTCAAGCCGGTGAAGCCGGAGCGTTTTATTTTCCTGTCGAAACCCAACAAGGACGCTGGTATGTCATCGTCGTCCTCGGTTCAGCAAACACGCTTACCAATCTCCTCGAGCGCCAGGCTTCACGATCCGCATTCTACACTCTGATGCTCCTGCTCGCGACCACACTGGTGACGGGATTGTTCGTTTGGCGGTTTACGCGACCCATCAAGGACTTGTCAGTTGCCGCGCAGCGCGTTGCGACCGGCGACTTCGATGTTCGCGTCCCCACCGACCGGCAGGATGAAATGGGTGCACTCGCGGCCGCATTCAACGACATGATCGCCAAGCTCGGACGCTTGCGCGAGCTGGAGTCGAAGCTTCATCAGGTGGAGAAGGCCGCGGTGGTTGGACGTTTGGCCGCGGCCATCGCGCACGAGATCCGTAATCCGCTCAACTACATTAATCTCACTTTGGATCATCTGCGCTCATCGTTTGCACCGCAGGACGCTGCCAAGCGGGAAACTTTCGAGCGCCTCGCGGATCAACTTAAGTCCGAGGTGCAACGAATCAATCGCCACATCACCGACTTTCTGAAATACTCGCGGCCCTCCGCACTTGAGCTGGAGCCTCTTGATCTTCGCGTTCAGGCGGAGGATGCGTTGCGCGTGATTTCAGGCCAGGCAGCCGAAAGAGGCATTGACACGAAGCTCGAAGAACAAGGCAAGGTCCCTTTGGTTGCCGCCGATAAAGATTCCCTGCATTCCGTTTTCACGAACCTTCTGATAAATAGTCTGGAAGCGATAGATGGCAGCGGGGGAAGCGTTGGCATTAAGCTGACAGCGGAATCAACTAACAGAGCTTGCGTCGAGATTTCCGACACCGGCAGAGGAATCGCTCCGGAAGATATTGCCAAGGTTTTCGAGCCCTACTATTCAACCAAAGAAACCGGGACCGGCCTCGGACTTGCCATTGTCAAAAAAGCAATTGATGATCATGGGGGTTCGATTAGTGTGAGTTCGAAACT
>DASYMB010000140.1:0-15640 GCA_036009285.1 Pyrinomonadaceae bacterium
CTACCAATACACTTACAAACACTGCCGCCCTGCGCCAGTTTGAGATGAATATCAACATTTGCATCATTAATCGCTTACCCGTCGACCCTGCCTTGTTGAGTTATTCCGATCCAAACGTATAATCCACGCTTCATCATTTCGCGCTAAATAGTTTGACGCCGATCCGAGGCACTAGAGGTCTTCTTTTTTGATACCGGAAATTCAACACGAAACAGTCATAATACTTGACTTTGGATCGCAATACACTCAGTTGATCGCTCGTCGCGTTAGAGAAGCGGGGGTGTATTGTGAAATCCTGCCCTTCAACACGCCCGTCGAAAGAATCGCAGCTCGCCAGCCGAGGGGACTCATTTTGTCTGGCAGTCCATCTTCGGTATATGCGGATGGCGCGCCACGTCCGGACTCGAAACTGCTGCAATCACTCAAGTCCCCACTGCTTGGAATTTGCTATGGCTTGCAGATTCTTGCATTCGATATGGGCGGAGACGTTGAAGCGTCGCCCAATCGCGAGTTTGGTTATGCGAGGCTGAAGGTGGTTGACGAGAATAGTTTGCTGTTCAAGGACCTGCCGGTCGAGATGGATGTTTGGATGAGCCACGGCGACCAGATGACTTCGGTGCCCGATGGTTTTCGACTGACCGCTCTCACCGATGATGCACTCAACGCGATTGAAGATACTAAACGCGGAATATACGGCGTGCAGTTTCACCCCGAGGTTGCGCATACACCACTCGGTGCCCAGGTGATTCGCAATTTCCTGTTTTCGATTTGTAAATGTCGAGGCGACTGGTCCCCTAAAGCGGTCATTGAAGAACAAATTAATCGCATTCGGGAAGAGGTGGGCGAAACTGGTCGAGTTGTGTGCGGGCTCTCCGGCGGGGTCGACTCTACTGTTGCCGCGGCTCTGGTTCATCAAGCGATAGGTGAACGCCAGACCTGCATCTTCGTGGATAATGGACTGCTGCGAGATGGCGAATTTGAGTCGACGATTGCATTGCTCCGGCAACAGATGAAGTTGAACATCGTCGGCGTGCGAGCCGGGAAGCAGTTCCTTAAGACATTGGCCGGGGTGACGGAACCTGAAGAGAAGCGAAAACGGATTGGCAAGGTCTTCATCGACGTTTTTGAAGAGGAAGCCCGACGTCTGGGCGACGTGGCATACCTGGTCCAGGGCACACTGTATCCCGACGTGATTGAATCGGTGTCGGTGCGAGGGCCATCGGCGGTGATAAAGAGCCATCATAATGTTGGCGGTCTGCCTGACCAGATGAAGTTGAAGTTGATCGAACCGCTAAGGGAATTATTTAAGGATGAAGTGCGATTGATCGGAAGAGAATTGGGAGTGCCGGAAGAAATACTTACCAGGCACCCTTTTCCGGGACCAGGATTGGCCGTGCGGATTATCGGTGAAATAACTGAAGAACGAGTTCGGCTTGTTCAGGCTGCCGATCGCATTCTCGATGAAGAACTTCGCGCAGCAAATCTTTACAACGCCGTGTGGCAGGCTTTTCCCGTCCTGCTCCCGGTTTCCACGGTTGGTGTAATGGGCGACGAGCGCACTTATGAAAAAGTAGTGGCGATTAGAGCGGTAACCAGTGTTGATGGTATGACGGCAGACTGGGCGAGGCTCCCTCACGATCTGCTGGCTCGGGTGTCGTCGCGCATCATTTCCGAGGTTCGGGGAATAAATAGAGTTGTTTACGACATAAGTTCCAAGCCGCCGAGCACGATTGAATGGGAATGACATCACTTTCAATCTCAAACACCGAGACTAAGGGTAGTGATGCAATTGAAGGCAAAGTTCAGAGTTCAGCCGGTTGCGCCGTAGCCCGTGTGGGGGTGGTAACCTTTAGGCTGCCGCTTAGACACGCAAGCGAAAGCGTGAACTCTGGAACTCTAAACTGCATCGCTGCCGGTTAAAGCATTTCTTTTCAACCGCGACGAAGTTTTGAGTCGGCTTGAGTTGTCTCGGTGCA
Source organism: Pyrinomonadaceae bacterium (assembly GCA_036009285.1). Taxonomy (GTDB): domain Bacteria; phylum Acidobacteriota; class Blastocatellia; order Pyrinomonadales; family Pyrinomonadaceae; genus PSRF01. Next base: position 1,977 of record DASYMB010000140.1, read on the forward strand.
GTTGTTTTCGTCGCGCAACGCAGCGGGTAACGACGCGAGTGAGCGTGTTATAGTTGTGTCCGCGTAACCAATCTTACTTTCATTCCAGTCTTGCCCGTCGCCAGACAGGCCGCTATTTGTATTGTTAATGCTATGCCGGATCAAAAATTCGCACACCTGCATCTACACACCGATTACAGCCTCTTAGACGGCGCCATTCAGATCAAACCCCTCGCCAAGCGAACCGAAGAGCTGGGCATGACCGCCTGTGCCATGACTGACCACGGCAACATGTTTGGCGCCATCTCTTTTTACAACACCATGAAAAGCCGCGGCGTAAAACCGATAATCGGTTGCGAGACTTACATCACTCGCGGCAGTAGAAGGGAACGTGCAGCCTCGGCTCCCGGGGAGAAGGCAAACTTTCATTTGATCCTGCTCGCGAAGGATTTGGAAGGTTACCGCAACCTCGTTCGTTTGACTTCGAAAGCTTACACCGAAGGGTTCTATTACAAACCGCGAATTGACAAGGAGTTGTTGGCCGAACATTCGAAGGGACTCATAGGACTTTCCGCCTGCCTGTCTGGAGTGCCTTCCGCGTTGCTTGCTCGTGATAACTGTGACGAGGCTGCAGCCGCTGCAGTTGAATTCGAGGAGATACTCGGGAAGGGAAACTACTTCCTGGAAATTCAGGAGCACGGCCTTGAAGGGCAGCAACGAATTCGTAAGCCGCTGGTGGAACTCTCGCGCCGCACCGGCGTGCCTCTGGTTGCCACAAACGATGCGCACTATCTAACACCGGAGGATGCGCGCGCACATGACGTGCTGCTCTGCATTGGTTCCGGAAAGACGATTACTGACACCAACCGTCTCCGCTATGCGAGCCCAAATTTTTATGTGCGGTCACCCGAAGAGATGTGGCGAGTATTCGGCAATGAATTACCGGATGCCCTTACGCGAACGGTTGAGATTGCAGAGAGGTGCGATCTCAGACTGCCCGAGAACATTAATCATCTTCCGAACTATCCGATCCCAGAAGGCGAAGCGGCGTCGCCCGATGAATACTTTGAGAAAGTGGTGAGGGAAGGGTTTGAACGCCGGCGGCAGCGAGTGTGGGAGCGCCAGCAGTCTCGCGGCGAGCTTAGATACCCGATGTCCGATTATCAGACCCGTCTTGCTAACGAGATCGCCATGATTAAGCAGATGGGTTTCGCGGGATACTTTCTCATCGTCTGGGACTTTGTCCGTTACGCCAAAGATCACTCTATTCCAGTCGGCCCCGGGCGCGGCTCGTCAGCGGGCTCGCTCGTTGCCTATTGTCTCGAAATAACTGATGTAGATCCTTTACAGTATGATCTCATCTTCGAGCGATTCCTTAACCCCGGTCGCGTTTCTCTACCAGATATCGATATCGACTTTTGCGTGCGTGGACGTGGAGACGTCATTAATCACGTCGCCAATCTTTACGGACGCGATTCGGTTTGCCAGATCATCACCTTTGGAACCCTCGCTTCGCGTGCGGCAATTAAGGACGTGGGTCGCGCTTTGGAAATGCCTTATGCGGAAGTCGAACGAATCGCGAAAATGATCCCCCCGCCGGTTCGCGGTCGAAACGTGAGCCTCACCCAAGCGCTCGAGCAAGTTCCGGAGTTAAGGAAGGAGATTGAAACCAACCCCAATGTTAAGGAGCTGATGGAGATCGCCCAGCGGCTTGAAGGATGTGCCAGGCACTCCTCGGTGCACGCAGCGGGCGTTGTCATTTCCCCGGTTCCCTTGCAGGAATTGATACCAATCGCCATGTCAGGGAAAGAAGAACTGACTACGCAGTATGTCATGTCGGACCTCGAAAAGACGGGCATGCTTAAGATGGACTTTTTAGCGCTTACCGCTTTAACCGTTATAAATGACTGCTTAATCGGGATTAAACACCTGCTAGGCAAGGAGATTAACTGGGCGGATATAGCGCTTAACGACGAAAGGACTATGGCTGTTTTCGGGGAAGGGCGGACGGATGCGGTCTTTCAGTTTGAGTCTTCCGGTATGCAGGAGATTTGTAGGAAGCTTAAGCCTAAAGACGTGGAAGACCTCTCCGCTTTAAACGCACTCTACCGGCCGGGACCATTGGACGGCGGCATGGTGGATGATTTTATTCAGCGCTATCGGGGACAGAAGACGGTACGGTATCTCGTGCCGGAGATGAAGGAGATTCTGAGCAATACTTTCGGCGTGCTGGTCTATCAGGAACAGATCATGCAATTGGCGCAGAAGCTTGCCGGCTACTCGCTCAGCGAAGCGGATCTGATGCGCCGGGCAATGGGCAAAAAGAAGCGCGAAGAAATGGCGTTGCATGAACAGAAGTTTGTGAGCGGCGCGGTCGAGCGAGGTATTAAGAAGGAAAAGGCGGAGAAGATATTCTCGCTGATGGATAAGTTTTCTGATTATGGTTTTCCTCGCAGTCACGCCGTCGCGTATGCCTACCTTGCCTTTCAAACTGCGTATCTCAAGGCGCACTTTCCGGAACACTTCTACGCGGCGGTTCTCTCCAGTGAGGCCCAGGACGCGGCCAAGGTGTTTAAGTACTCGAAAGAACTTCGCTCTCAGGGGATTGAGTTACTGCCACCGGACGTCAATGAAAGTTATTCCGGTTTTACACCGCTTGTTGGTGCCATCCGATATGGGCTTGCCGCTATCAAGGGCCTGGGCCAGTCCACCGTCAATTTAATTATCGAAGCTCGCACAACCGGCCCGTTCCAGTCGTTCTTCGCCTTCACCGAACGGTTAGCCCACGGCGGCTTGAACAAGCGCGTCCTTGAAGGCCTGGTCGGGGCGGGAGCGTTCGACTCATTGCAAACAGACTCACGCGAGCTGCCCGAATGGAGGGGGGCGCTATTCAATTCGATCGATGCCGCCCTCGGCAGAGCCCAGCGCGCTAAGCGTGAACGGATGCTCGGACAAAACGGTCTCTTCGGATCCAGCCTTGAGGATTCCACCTTAGTAGATCAACCGTTAACCACCGGCATACCATGGACTCGTTCGCAACTACTGCTGGCTGAGAAAGCGGCCCTCGGTTTCTACGTTACAGCCCATCCGCTGGGTAGCTACCTCGAGCTCCTACAAGCATCCAAGGCGGCGAAGTCTGTCGATCTTCCGAGCCTCTCCAGCGGCGCCCGGATCCATATCGGCGGCATCATTAACGACCTCCAACCGAAAACGACGAAGAAGGGTGACCGGTTTGCGCTGCTGCGTCTAGAGGATGAAGCGGGAGGAACGAAGTGCGTTCTGTGGCCGGAGACTTATCGGAAGTATTCGGCGCTGGTCAAGAACGAACTGCCCGTGCTGATAAGCGGTAGACTTGAACTTAGCGAAGATAATCCACCCTCAATAATTGTCGATCAAGTCCAGAGTTTGGATGAAATGATAAAGGCAAAAGAGCTCGTGGTCCTGCGGGTACCGCCGGCTCCGGATCCGGCTGAATTGTTTGACAGCATACTTCACTTAATAAATACGCATGCCGGCAACTGCGATGTGATGTTGGAAACGTCAGTGGACAGCAACCTCGTTGTTCGGGTGAAGGTGAGTTCCACGCTGCGTGTCGACCGGAGTGAAAAGTTTGAGACCGCCGTGCGGAAGATTGGTTGTGGGCTGAAGGTTGAGAGAATGGCGCTTTCCAACGCAGTCTGATAATAATTAGTTTGGAACTAAAGAACGTGGCGAAAAAAGAAAAGCAAACTGCGGCAGCGGAAACTTCGGTAGCGACTGAGCCCAAACCCGAATCCGGCCCGCGGACCGCAATTGAGCGCGTACAGCTAGCTCGCCATGCAGACCGTCCTCATACGCTCGACTTTATCGAGCGGCTATTTGACGAGTTCGTTGAGATGCACGGCGATCGGAGGTTTGCCGACGATCCGGCGATCGTTTGCGGCTCAGCGCGTTTTCACGGTCTGCCCATCGTCGTCGTCGGCCACCAAAAAGGCCGCGATACCAAGCAACGAAAGTATCGAAACTTTGGGATGCCTAAACCGGAAGGCTATCGCAAGGCTCTGCGCGTGATGAAGCTGGCCGAAAAATTCGGTCGACCGATCTTCTCGTTGATTGACACGCCCGGCGCCTATCCCGGCATCGATGCGGAGGAGCGCGGCCAGGCGGAAGCGATTGCTTACAACTTGCGCGAGATGACGAGGTTGAAAGTTCCAGTAATCGTCACGGTAATCGGTGAGGGCGGTTCCGGTGGCGCACTGGCTATCGGCGTTGGCGATCAGGTGATGATGCTGGAGAACGCCATCTACTCCGTGATCTCTCCGGAAGGTTGCGCGGCGATTCTTTGGAAAGACTCGAAACGCGCGGACCAGGCGGCGACTGGCTTGCGTTTGACGGCACAGGATCTCTACGCAGAAAAGATCGTGGACCAGATCATTCAGGAGCCGCCGGGCGGAGCGCACACTGATTACGATCAAGCCGCTCGCTTTCTCGACTCGGCTTTGGCCGAACGACTCGCCGAAGCGGTTAGTTGTAGCCAGGACGAAAGATTGGCCAGACGTTATAACAAACTACGAGAGTTCGGCCGCTGGGGCACGGCTTAACTCCACAATTCTTCTTCAGACAATCCAGCCTTTGCTTTGATACTCCATGTAGCCGGCTGTCTTTTCTGCCACGTCTCGGCCGAAGTAACGATCGACAACGCGCAAAGCTAGATCAATGCCTGATGAGAGTCCACCCGCAGTGGAGATTTTCGGGCCTTCAACGAATCTCAGTCCTCGCTTAACGTCAACATCTGGGAATTGTTTCGTAAACCCATCGATGAAGTCGTGGTGCGTAGTTGCTGATTTACCTGAAAGCAGACCGGCTTTGGCGAGTTGGAAAGCGCCGGTACAGACGGACATCGTAACATCCGTCGTTTCCGTTACCCTACGGAGCCAGTTGTGCAGTGCTACCGATCCTCGCTGCGCCGGTACGACCACGATCTTTGGGGGGGGCACGGTTTCAAACGTGTAATCGGGAACCAGCTTCAATCCGCCCGAGCCTTCAACCGGGTCTGTCTTCTCAGAGACAGTAAAGAGTCGAAAGGGCATTTGCTCTTCCATATCTTTTCCGCGAGCCGGCACCATCACGTCCTGAAAAACTTCCCACGGTCCAGCGAAGTCGATAACCGTTACCCCTTCGGAGATCGCAAACGCTACCGGAATACTTCCTTTTGCGGGCGGCGTAAGTTTATTGCCGGCACCGGCATTTGAAACACCGGCGCCGTTCCCCAAAGTTCTTGTTGCCTGACTGAACACATCGGGCACCGAGGAAGCTGCCATGATGATCCCCATCGCCGCTGTATTCGTTACAAATTCTCTTCTTCTCATCGCTTTGTTTCTCCTGACTAAAATAGAAAACCAGTGGGCCTCGCCGCTTAGTCTGAGCAGTTTGCGCTAAGCGACACAATCGTCTTGCGATTAACGAAAATTCAGTTATGCAGTTGCCTGATCTCTGCGCGTTCTCTCTGTTCTCTGTGTCTCCGTGGTGAACAATCGCTACTAAAGATTCGCCACAGAGTCACAAAGAACGCCGAGAAGGCACCGAGAGAACTGAAATCAAAACACTACCTGGAGGTGCGTTCAGTTTCCGCTGACTGCGGGACCTGAGTATTTTGGCACCAGGTCCATACCGCAAACCGGACATTCCCCCGGATGACTGTGAACTACTTCATCGCATTCAAAAGCGCAGGCTCGAAGGCGCGAGCAGTTGGTTGGCTAGTTTTGTTGAGATGGCGTAAGCGGTCGGCGCGTCCGAATGTTGGTTTATCGATAACGCTCCAAGGCGTCGCGCGTTTCCTGAGGCGAGCGCTGCCGCCTCGGCGAAGGTGCCCTTATTGCGCGGGCTGGCGCTTGTAACAACCAGCAAGCCGAGCGGCTTTCCGGCCGTCAACACTGCTCTTCTTTTGGAAAAAATCTGGCTCCACTTAGACAGCTTGTGCTGCGAGGTCGGCAGCAAACTTGTATTGGCATCGACTAGCGGCTCGTCGTCAAGTATCAGCAGCCACTTGCCATCGATCGAAATCGCTTTAGCGGCCAACGCGGCATAATCGTTATAGCCCAGGGCATCATCGGCGATGCCGTAGCCGGCGAAGACCACACCGCCGCTCGAGTTCCGCAGATCGCCTGACAAAAAATATGACAGGTCGTCGTGAGTAACTGCGGAAAAACTACTCGATGCCAATCTGTTGCCATTAATTGATATCTCCAGATGAGTTTCCTTTGGCGTTCTGCGGTAAACAGGAAAAGACTGAAGGTAGGCGCGCGGAGAAAACGTGCCCGCTTGTTTCATGTTTCCCTTGGGCTCAAGTCCCAGTTGACGATACTGCGAAGCCAGGTACTCGGCTGCCAGCTTCTGCCCACGCGTCGTCGTCTCGCGGCCTTCGAAAAGATCTGAAGCCAGGAAATGGAGACGTGAAGCCAGCATCTCCGGCGTAATCATTTGTTGATAACGCTGGACCAGGGCTGGTTCGACAAGCGTCGTTGGCGTAACCTTCGACGATTGCTTTTTAGGCGCGCTCTCAACGAGATTAAATTGAAGGCGCGTGCTGAACAGGAAACCGAGCAGCAGCGCGAACGCGGCGGCAGTGAAGATCGCGGCGCGTCTTGAAATTTTTAGAAAGTTCATGCAGACCTCTCGCCGCCCCATGAGATCTTCCCGGAGGCGCCAAATTATTTGAATGAATGTTTACCTACAATGTTTCTGCTAGTTGGCTGTTGTCTGTGCGGTAGTCGTGTTGCGGGCGATCTTCACAGACAACGTAAATCGGTTTCGCTATCCCGCCTTCGGCTCTACGCTCACTATGCCATTCCAACCCGCGCCTTTTTCGTCAGTAAAATGCCGCCAACTTTGGGTTGCGCTTTCGCCGGCTCTTCATGATTTCCTCGCTGAAAGTCATTGATTTCATCCGCGATTTACATTGGCGAGCATACGCGGGTTTCCGCACCACGGATGCGAGTTTGCAGCGAATCGCGCCGGGAATGCGGCCAGTGGCAGATGGGTGCGGTGTCTGAGGAAAAAATCAGCCGCGGATTTGCGCGGAGAAACGCGGATCAGGAAAAGGAGCCGTTTGAAAAGGAAGGATGGGCAGTAGAGCGCTACATTATTTGGAAGGGGCGCGCAGCAGATCTCTATGACTCTTGAAGATTTCTTATCCGCGTGTCTCCGCGTCAATCCGCGGCCAAATTCCCTTCAGAGTTTGATACTATTCCGGAGTATTCATCAGAAGCTGCTCCAGACGCTCACGGCGGGCACGACTGATCTTCAGCTCGGTTCCGTTCTTCAAGACGACTACATACTCGCCGCTGGGAGTTTGTTGTAATTCCTGGATGCGATCGAAATTAACAATCGTCGAGCGATGGATGCGCAAAAATGTTTTTGGATCGAGTTTCTCCTCGAGCTCGTTCATGCTCATTCTAAGCAAATGAGATTTGACGCTTACGTGCAGCTTGATGAAATAGTCGTCCGCGGAAATCCAGTCAACATCCGACGTCTTGATAAAAGAGATACGGCCGCCCGCTTTGATCATGAATCTGGTGAGAAAACTTTTTCGACTTACCCGCGCGGGTTCAAGGCCGGCAGGGTGGCGGTCACCGAGTAAAGTCAGCAGGCTTTGACTTACCTTATTGATCTCCTTCAACTCAATATGGGCCTTGGCCTGCCGGAGGGCCTCCGCGAATCTCTTATCGTTGAACGGCTTCAGCAAATAATCGAGCGCCTGCACCTCAAAAGCCTTCAGCGCATATTGATCGTAAGCAGTAACAAAAATAATCGCAGGAATAAGGCCGGGCTCAATCTTCGCCAACGTTTCAAAACCGTTAAGCCCCGGCATCTGGACGTCCAAAAACAACAGGTCAGGCGGCTGTTTCTGAATGAAATCGACTGCTTCCAGACCGCTACTGCATTCACCGATGATCTCGACCTCCGCATCGTCAACCAAAAGGTCCCTAGTCGTGCGACGCGCCAGCGGTTCATCATCCACGATCAAGACGCGAACCTTTTTTGTCTTCGCACTCATGATTTTCGGTCCGGATCAGGGGTTCGGAAAGGAATAGCGATTAACGCTGTCGTGCCGCCGTCTGCGCCGTTGCTTAGCTCGAAGCGGTGTTTTCTTCCATAGAGATGTTTGAGCCGCTCGTTGGTGTTAGCGAGACCGATGCCTTCGCTTTTCTCCGTCCGCCAGTCCGATCGCAAACCTGGTCCATCATCGGAAACAGTGAGATGCAAATCGCCGTTCTCTGAGTAGCTCTTAATTACCAGCAAACCGGCAGCATTCTTATGCGAGATACCATGTCGGATTGCATTCTCCACGAGCGGCTGCAGAATCAGATTCGGCACCAGGGCATCCAGCGTCTGGGGCGCTAAATCCATCCGCACCCTCAGACGATCAGAGAAACGCACTTTCTGGATGTCCAAATAGAGCTCGATGAATTTCATCTCTTCTCTCAACGTCACCTCCTGCTCGGCGGCGCTTTCAAGAGCATGACGCAGGAGATCGCTCAGGCCGGAGATCATATTCACCGCCGACCCTTTCTCGTTGCCACGCACCAACCCGGCAATAGTATGAAGGGTGTTGAAAAGGAAATGCGGCTGCAGTTGCATCTTGAGCGATTCCAACTGCGCCTGCGCCAGTTGTGCTTTCAGCGCCGCGGCCTGCGACTCGCGTTCGCGATATCGCTCGCGATAGTCGAAGGCATACCCCACGCCGAAAACAGCCCAATAGACCAGGACGTCAAAGAGGAAAAAGTTTTTCAGTTCACCCTGGTATTGAATCAGGAACGAGTGAGTATCACTCCAATCGTCAAACGGTCTGATTATCATTCTGAGCGCTGTCGCGGCGGCGATATGTAGGGCAGAAAAAATCACGCACGAGAGGACGTGAACGCTAAGACCACTGATCCTTGCTGGATCCTCGAGCGGAAATCTTCGTCCCAAATTGAGAATCAGCGGCGAGAGGAAGCCCCAGAGATACCACACCAGCAATTGCCAAAAGGCAATACGCCACCATGAGTGATGCATGTTCGGGTTGTGCAGCATCTCAAAATAGATTTGATTTGCGTAAAGGAAACTGAAAAACGTCCAGAACCCGAAGATGATTAACCACATCGGCCAGTTGATCCTGGCCGGATTCTTATTGGCCGCTGCTGCGATATGTGCTCGCTGGATTTCGCTTTTCATTCGTTTCTCTTGAGGCTTCGAATGTTTGCCTGGCTTCGAACTATTCGGTAGCTGCTTTCTCCGTTAGCCTCCGCGACCTCTGTGCCTCTGTGTTGATAGTCGCCGATAAAAAGATTAGTTCAAACTGGGACACTGCCGAAAATGATCTATCCACGCCGCGATGGTAAGACAACTGTACAGTTCCGTATAGGAGTGCGCCGGAACACTCATGCAGGGTAGTACTGGGTACGGCACTCGGACCAGTCTATTCAGTGAACGGCGGATAGGTGCGGCCGACCGGCAGTTTCCCGGTCTGAATGGCTGTGGCAGGCATTTGCAGAAAGACCCGCTGCGATGAGCCCCGCTCTTTCGTGCAAAGGTTACGCGACGAAAACTGAAAGCGCGCTGAGTCTCCGCAGGAGTATCGTCGGGAGAGCCTTAAGCTTCAGCTTCAGGCAATAAGCTTGTTCCATTCCGTGGGCTGCGGATGTATGATTCCCGCGAACTGTGGTACGACCCGCTCACTGATCTCAACACTAGTCCAGGTCCTGCTTATGATGGTTAGGATCGTGGTCCAATCGGCCGCGTCCCTCGCTGAAACAATCGCGGATGAAAACGGCGCCGTAGTTATCGATGCGGATGTGAGCGAACCGGTAGGAGTTCGTCCGAACATTAAGCTCTTCAAGACGCTGGACCGTCGTCGTTTCACTACTGCCGATGGCCCACAAAGGGAATGGACGCTTTGAGGGCCAGGGCTGAGTGGAAAGCCGATCCGGCCGTGACAAAAATATGACTCGTTTTCTCATTTACATCGTACTCGCTGTCTGCTGTGCAGTGCCCGGCGCCGCTGCTATGGCTCAATCCGCCGGCGCGACAGTGGCGGGGACCATCACTGATCAAAACAAGGCCATCGTAATCAACGCCGAAGTGCAGTTGCTGAACATCGCCAGCGGCCAGCCGCGCTTGACGAAGACGGATTCGTCGGGCCGGTACGGATTATCCGGCCTGCCGGTTGGCTTCTATCGACTCTCCGTCAGCGGCGAAGGCTTTTCCACTGCCACGCGCGGCATCACGTTGCGGAGGAGCGCTTCCTACACAGAAGACTTCGTGCTCGCGCCGGGAGTGATTGAAAGTAGTATCACCGTAATCGCCGGCAAGGGTAGCGCACGAGTCGCCGCCGAAACACCGCAAGTTGCCACGATCACCGACGCGTCTCGGATAGAAGAAAGGCGGCCGTCGTCGACGTTCCAGGCAATTGAAAGAGCGCCAAACCTAACGCCGGTTATTGCCAATGCCGCCCTCACGCGACCACGGCTGCGCGGCCTCGGCTCAAACAGGCTCTTGATAATCCTCGACGGCGAGCGGCTCAACAACGTGCGCAGTGATCCGACCTCGGGAGTTTCGCCGAGTGTTATCGACGTCACGCAGTTGGAATCGGCCGAAGTTTTGAGTGGCGCCGGATCGAGTTTATATGGCTCTGACGCCATGGCCGGAATTATCAACCTGGTTACCGAAACCCCGGCCCACACCGATCGACCCCGCCTGGGCCTTCGATTCAATGGTGACTTTCATACCAACGGACGATTTCGTCGCGGCGCCACCGTCGCTAACTGGAGCGCGCCTAAATTCGCTCTGCGTATTGGCGGCTCTCTTTTCCGCGAAGCTAATTACCACGCGGTCGATCGATCGATCTCAGTCGAGGAAGTTGTCCGGCTCGGTAGATTGGCGACTGATATGGGCAACGTAATTGGGAACAGCGTTGCACGAACTTACGCCGTTTGGAGTTTGCCGGCGCGCGCAGAAATTCCCAATGGCCAGGGACACGGCTTCAACGACCAGATCGATGCCTGGTTTTTTCCCAACACGAATCAGAGCGTTCGCTACCGCCAGTTGAATAGTCAGCATCAGAACCTCGGCTTCGCTTTCATTGCCGCGCCGTTTGATCAGCGCACTCAGTTCAACAGCTTTCGCCGGCTGGACAAGTATGGATTGCGTTATGAAGGCCGCGAATTAACCAAATGGCTGCCACGTGTCGCGATAGGCGCTTATCGGCAAAAGTATTCCTTTCCCGACGACACGATCACTTCGCCGATCGTGCCCGGCAGCAGTTTCGCGTTTGCACCCGATCCCAACGCGCCGCAGAATCTCCTGCCGATCCTAACCGGCAATCGTTCCACGTTTACGGACGCAAACTTTTCCGAGAACAAGAATTCGATCACGACTTACGCCTTTGACGCGCAGGCCACCTTCGCGCCTTCTCTCGCGACCCTGTTTACTACCGGCCTCGGCTATCTAAGCGATTCATCGGCGGATGAATTCTCGCGGACCGATCTGGTAGCACCATTCAATGTTGTTAGCGGCCGGGCAAGCAATCCCGATGCAGTTTATAAGAACTGGGGTTGGTTCAATCTGTTTGAGTATGAACCGTCCCGCCGGCTGCGGCTGTCGGCCGGCATGCGCGTCGACCGTTGGACCACTCAGGCGCGGGTGACGCGAGGCTTCCCACTCGGGGTTGAGTCGACTTTGCTGGACGTCTCGTTTGCGAGGCTGATGGCCAACCCCGGCTCCATAAATATGAGCGGCGCGGTTGGCATTCTCGATCTGATTAAAGGACTCAAAGGCATCACGACCAATCGCACCGTCGTCACCGGCAATGCGGGCGTCGTAATCCGTTTGCGCCAGGGCATCAATCCTTATTTCCGTTGGGGTAATAGTTATCGCGAACCCGGAATTACCGAGCGTTACCTGCTGCGCGATTTTGGTGATCCAACGTTTAGTGTGCTGGTCATTCCCAACACCACTCTCAAACCGGAACGAGGTCGTAGTTATGATGCCGGCGTCAAAGTTCAGCGAGCAAAGTGGAACGCCCAGGCCGGCTGGTTTCAGAATGATCTGTCGGACTTCGTCGGCTCTGCCTTTGCGCCGCCATTGTTTGTGCCGGCCGATCCGAGTCGCGGCCTGAATCCGATCTCGCCCTTTTTTCCGTTTCACGGCGTGCTTTACGTGCAGCGGACCAACACGGCGCGGGCGCGCATTCGAGGCTTCGAGGCCGCTTATGAAGTGAGTTTGCCGTTGGGCCAGGTGGGAACCATCACGCCTTTCGGCACCCTGGGTTGGCTTAGAGGTTCGAATCTAACACCCGACCAAAACACGCTGAAGCTTATTGCGCAATTCTACAACCGAGCCGATACGCCGGTGCCTTTGCGTGGTTCGGCAAGCGATGCGCCGTTATCAAGCATCACGCCGTTTCGCATGATCGATGGCGTTCGCTTTGACAGTCAGAAGCGTCGCTGGTTTGCGGAGTATGAGCTTCGCTATCAAGCGCGAGTGAGGCGCGCCGATCCACAGGATCTCTCGGCTGCCATCTCCACTCAATACGGCACGCTGGCTAGTCTCAACTCGTTTGCCGTACACACGCTGCGTGGCGGATACGCTTATCGTAAAGAAAATTACCGAGCTTCATTCACTCTCGGAATAGATAATCTGAGCAATAAATTTTACTTCGAACACTTTTACACTGCTCCCGCGCCAGGGCGGTCCATTGTATTCGGAACGACGATCGAGTTGTTCAATTTGCTCAGAAGGTAAGGGAACTGCGAACGCGTTGTGGGTGATATAGCGATTCTTCCAGCCGTCCGTTTCACGGACTCTGCGGGGAAACCCGATTTTCCCAGCGATGAATCGCTGGGCTACTATCAGTCGTCTGCTTCGCAGACTAGGAAATAAGACTTTTTGTGCAAAGCCCAGGAGAACGATGAAACGGTATTTACTTGTCATGGCGTCGATGATTGTCTTCTTCCTGATATTGTTTCTTGCGGTCGAGTCTCTGGGAGTTCCATTGCTTGTGGATCCCACGCCGTGGATGCGACCTGGTGGAGTGCTTGCCGCTGCGTTGGGCGTCAGTCTTCTGATTGCCGATGTCCTGTTGCCGGTGCCATCCAGTCTGGTTATGGTTGCGCATGGAGCGCTCTTCGGTGTCGCGACGGGAACATTTCTTTCATTGCTCGGTAGTATGGGTGCGGCCCTTTTTGGATTTGCAATTGGCCGCCGCGGTGGAAAATTGCTCGAACGGATCGTGACTCCTGAAGAACGAGCCCGCGCCGATCAGATGTTGGCGCGCTGGGGAGCGCTCGCCGTGATAGTCACGCGCCCGGTGCCGTTGCTGGCCGAGACCGTTGCGATCATGGCCGGTGCATCTCCGCTCGGGTGGGGCCGCATGGCCATCGCCGCGCTGGTAGGTTCGCTGCCTCCAGCGCTGCTCTACGCTTTGACTGGAGCGGCAGTAGCAAACTTCCAGAGTACGGCCCTCATGTTTGGAGTGGTCTTGCTGGTTACCGGTTCATTCTGGCTGATAGGGCGAAAACTCGAAGCCCTTTTCAACAGAAAAAAGGCGCAGTCGATCTGATAGCGCAGTTTTGCCTGGCGGTCGTTTGCGAATCCTCTGCAGCCTTTGCGTTAACACACAGCGAAACTGCAAAGTCGCGAAGCCGGACGCAAAGTTACGCAAAGGT
>DASYMB010000141.1:0-2386 GCA_036009285.1 Pyrinomonadaceae bacterium
ATGGCAATTGGGGAAGACGAACTCGCGCCCGTAAATCGACAGGGCTTGAATGTGCGGTCAACGCCGCGAGAAGAAATGAATCTATTTCCGCTCGACACGTTCGCTTATGAGTTTCCCGGTCGCGAAATAAAGATCGATTTCGAGATCACTGAGTTCACGGCCATCTGCCCCTTTTCCGACTTCCCTGATTTCGCCACCATCCGGCTCGAGTACGTTCCTAACGAACGTTGCGTAGAACTAAAGAGCCTCAAGCTCTACATCAATTCATTCAGGGACGTGAAAATCTTTCACGAGCATGTCATCAACGTAATCCTTGAGGACTTCGTTCGCGCCTGCGATCCGTTGAGCGTTGAGCTTGAAGGCGACTTTCACGTTCGGGGTAACGTCAAGACTCTGGTGCGAGCAAGCTACAACAAGCAGGGGCAGTCGGCAGAAGGCAGGAGCAGTCGACAGAAGGAATAATGCACATTAAATTAACAAACTATCCACGAGCCTTGCCGCTTGCTGCCCACTGCTTACGGCTTACTGCATACTGATCAAATGAGTTTCACCACCATCTTCATAATCGCCGGCGTAGTTTTAGTGGCCATCTTTTTCCTGATAGCGAAGCTCGCGATTCGCTGGGCGATTAGAGTGGCGATCGTCGGCGTAATTCTGGTCGCAGTGCTTGGAGCCGGCGGCTTTTGGTGGTGGAGTAATCGTCTGATTGCCAAGCCCAGGCCTAACCGGCCACCATCCGCGCCCAGCAGAAGAGCCGCCGCCCGCTAAGCCAGGAAGATCATGGGGAAAAGCGATATTGACGATGCCGCCGATCCGCTCGATCCGGCGTTGGTTCACGTCGACCATCGTGGGATTGCAGCCCTCTGGCGCCGCTATAGGCAACTTCCCCGCAACGTCTTTGCCATCAGTTTTGTTAGCCTGCTCAACGATGCCTCCAGCGAAATCATCTACCCTTTGCTGCCGGTTTTTCTTTCGCTAACCTTAGGCGCCTCACCGGGAGTGGTTGGTCTAATCGAAGGGGCCGCGGAATCAATCTCGAGTTTGCTAAAACTTTTTGCCGGTCATCTCAGCGACCGTTTGGGTAAGCGAAAAGCCTTCGTTGTTTGCGGGTACGCACTGTCGAGCTTTGCCAGGCCGCTACTCGCCTTCGCTGCCAGTTGGCAACAGGTATTGGCGATCCGGTTATCTGATCGGATCGGTAAAGGCGTTCGTAGTGCGCCGCGCGATGCGATGATCGCCGACGCGGTTCGGCTCCAGGAGCGTGGTCTTGCCTTTGGGCTTCATCGAGCGATGGACCATACCGGCGCGGTGATTGGTCCTTTGATCGGATATGTGGTGCTGCTCTACTTCGCCTCGAATCAGATTGCGCCTGCGGCCGGCGATTTCAAAATAATTTTTCTGGTGGCCTCAGTGCCGGCGCTCGCATCAGTGCTGGTAGTTTCGCTGTTCGTGCGGGAATCCTCTTTTCAGGTTCGGCCAGGCGACCCGGCTGTTGCACCGCCGGTTCGCTTCTCGCTGCGCGGCTTTGACGCAAACTTCAAACGGTTTCTTTTCATCCTTGCGCTTTTTACGTTGTCGAATTCGTCAGACGTCTTTCTGATTCTGCGCGCGCAGACCACCGGCGTTTCGGCTCCAAACACATTGCTGCTCTGGGCCGCGGTCCACATCGTGAAAGTTGTCAGCTCAATCTTCGGTGGCGACCTTTCGGACCGGCTCGGCCGTCGCAAGTTAATCGTCTCCGGCTGGATTCTTTACGCGGCCGTCTATGCCGGGTTTGCTTTCGTTTCAAATCAAGTCTCAGTCTGGATACTCTTCCTGATCTATGGAATTTATTTTGGACTGGCGGAGGGCGCGGAGAAAGCGCTGGTGGCGGATCTGGTGAGACCCGATCAACGCGGCACTGCTTACGGATTGTACAATCTCGCGTTCGGAATCACGGTGCTGCCGGCATCGCTATTGATGGGTGCGGTTTGGGATTGGCGCGGCCCACAAACCGCTTTCCTGTTAAGCGCGATGCTTGGCGCCACCGCGGCTTTATTGTTAATGATGCTGGTTAAGACGCACGGCTCTCCGCAACCGCTCGAGCATGCGAACTGAAGGCCCGGGCAGCAGCCTAACGCGTCAGCAAGGGCTTTGTTTGTTGTTTGCGAGGGCTTTCTCTGCAGTTGGGTGAGCCCTTCCTGACGGTCGGGCTTCTGCTTGTTTTGTTGACAGCATCGCGGCCTTCAAGGTATACACCGCATAGCACTCGTAACCTCGCCTCTTAAGGTAATCCTGATCTCAGGCGTTACCAGGCTGCGCCGGCGGCGTTTCACCTAAACTAATTGAGTCCTCTTCAAATGGGTTGCGAGTCAAATCCGGAGGTCCATGCTATGCCTTTTACTCA
>DASYMB010000142.1:0-3248 GCA_036009285.1 Pyrinomonadaceae bacterium
AGTTTGCCCTTCGGCGATGAGATCGTTACAGATCAGGTTTTGTATAACCTGGTGCATCGTGGCATCGAATGGGACCTGCTTCCCTGGTGCCGCACGCGCAGCATTCCCATCATGGCCTATTCACCGATTGAGCACTCGTCCGCCGAGCAACAGGGCATGCTGGATAATCCACAGTTAAAGTTGATCGCACTACAACACGCGGCGACGCCGGCGCAGATCGCCCTCGCGTGGCTGCTGCAACGGGACGTGATTGCCATACCGAAAGCGAGCACCCCGGAACACCTCAAAGAGAATCGCGCCGCTTTGGACATTACACTTAGCGAGGATGATTTGGCGGAACTTGATTGGGCTTTTCCCGCGCCGCGCCAGAAGGTGCCGTTGGAGACGAAATGATCGGAGGCTGACAACTGAACAACTTGAATAGCCTTGGTCAAGAGCGGGGCAAGCCCGCCTTCCCGATCACGAGCTGAACGTCGGAGAACACCCGAGCCGTTTTTCTCTGTGCTTCCTCAGTGAAACTCTGTGCCTCCGTGGTGAGTGTTCTTCCTGGTAAATCCAGCACGGAGACACAGAGTTCACTGAGTTCACACAGAGGATTCCGATAGCTGGTTCGCTGAAGAAGGCGGTGCTTACTCAGAGAATGTTCACGGCGCGCGCGGCCAGTAAGACAATCACCAGCAACGAAATCAACGCCTGGATCATCATCAGAACTTTTGCCCAGCGCGACAACACCGGCACGTCGGTCGGCGATAACGCAGTGCTGGTGTTGAAAGCCAGAAACAGGTAATCAATGAAGTTTGGTTCCCACTCGTGTTCGCCGGCGGCAATCTTCGCTTCCGGATCCATAGTCATCTGCGGAAATAGAAAGGCGCCGTCCGTATGGCCCGGTGTGCGAGCGCGCTCGTGTGGGCCGCCTGCGTCTAAACGCCAATACCACGATGCGAAAATCAAGATGTTGGTGAACCAGAGGGCGGCAGCCGAGCGAAGCAATTCTCGCGGGGGCACGCGATGCTCAGGCAAGGCGTCGATGAGCAGAGCCAGCGAGCCAATCATTGCGAGAGTGACAATGCCGTTCAGGATGTAACCGAGTATTTGATTGAGTCGATGCTGGCCGCGGTAATGAGTAATTTCTGTCGGCGCCAGGAGTGTGAGGATTATAGCGGGAAGCAGCCAGCGCGGGCCGCCAACGAGCAACGAAGAGGGCAACGCCGAATACAACGCCGCGCTACCCAGGAGTGCAACCAGCACCGGCCAGCGCGGCTCAACCTGCTTCGGCGAGTTTGATCTCACCGCAAATCACGCCTCGTATTCAAAGCGCGCCACATCTGACTCGCCAAGGATAACCGTATCCCCGCTAGTCAACGTCGACTCGGTAACTCGCTCTGATTTCGGATCGTTGACAAACGTTCCATTGCGAGAATCCTGATCCACAATTCTCACCAGGCCGTCGCGCACACCAATCCAGAGATGGCGTTTTGAGATTCGCGGATCCGGCACCACGATTTGGGCCAGACTCGCTTCACGACCGATGTAGGAGCCTTCCGGGTTAACGTCGAATTGCTGGCCGGACAACACACCCGAAACAAACTTGATGTGACCGTAGCTGATCGCCACAGTGTTTTCTCGAGTGATTGCCACCGTTCGCGAAGGATCGAATTCCAGCTCACCAGAATCCGCCGCGGGAGAGGAATACGCTTCAGCGACATCTGCTCGAATTTCCTCTAGCGGCGGAGGCTCAATTGAGGGTGGCGGTGTATCAAGCGCGACTGCGACCTCTGCCGCCTCGGCCGGCGGTTGCGCATAATCGGTGGGCGCCGGCGCATAGTCTGCCGGCGCTTGCGCATAAGATGAAACCGGCCCGCCCGCAGCGGGTTCGCTCGACATCAGCAGGGCAGACGCGGCGGCAGCCTTCTGCGCCTTGCTTCGTTTGCGCATGACGAAAAAGATCGTCAAACCCACGCCGACAATCACGACGATAAAGAACAGCAGGACTAAGACAACCGCGATAATAATCCACATAGAAGAGTCAGCCGTCTCCTGAAATCCAAGCGTTATGAAACTCTGCTGCATTGGTTGATGCTCCTTGGCAAGAATGACTATCCACCGTTCAGAAGGAGGAGTTTAGCCCAAAAACGCTTTGCCAGTTGATAAATTTGCGGTTCGGAACACTCAAGCAGTTTAGAGTACAACCTTTAAGTTGCGCTTTTCGTAGCCGAGCAAGCTGAAGCTTGTACTCTAAACTGCCCGAGCATATCCGCAGGTTCAATTCAACCGTGCGGTCGCGATCGCCTCGTCGCGGAATTAGACCGTGCTTCTAGTGGAAATTTCAGTGAATGTCAATGCGCGAGTGTTGATGCAATGGTGACGTTCGAAACAGGTTTCGTATTGTAACTGAACGCCGCAGCGTTTGCCGCGTATGCTTTTATCGTCGACACAGGCCCTTCAATCACGATTCAGCAGCATACGGGCATTAGACGTGGAGTAGCTGCGTTGGCACGTTGCTTGCCAAATCTTTCAAGATCAAACGAGCGCTAAATCAGTTAGGGGGAAGCAGACGTGAGGAATAAGCTTTTGGTCAGTTTTGCAGTGGCGATGCTGGCAGCGTTGGGCGCGGGTTGCAGTACAACGGACAATGCGAACTCGGCAAACGCGAACGTCAACGCAAACGCCAACTCGAGTGCGGTAGCACAGGACACCACTCGCCCGGGACCGGATAGTTCCGAGATTACTACTTCAGTTGATGCTAACGGAGTGCGGACCGAAACCCGTGTTTTTCACGGCAATCCGCGCGTCTCAAAGGTTGTAGTTACCACGCGCGATGGTAAACGCACGACGACCGTCTATGCACCGAGTGGCGAGTCGAAGGACCTGAAAGCAGAAGCAGGAGATGCGCTGGCCGCTACCGGAAATGCCGTCGCTGACGCCGCGGGCTGGGTGGCTGAGAAGACGGTAGACGTTGCGGACAAGACCAAGGAAGGCGCGAAGACCGTTGGGGAGAAAACGGGGGAGGCTGCAAAGACAGTAGCCGAGAAAACAAAAGAAGGCGCCAAGACGGTGGGCGAAAAAACTGCTGAAGGCGCAAAGAAGACCGGCAAGGCGATCAAGAAAGCAGTTACACCCTAGCTCTTCTTACAAGGCGGCGGGTCATCGGGGCGGCTGCTCATGGCCGCCCTTTCTGTGTATGCGATGATATACTCCTCCCACGCTTTGAGAGCTTAGGCGGTAACCGGTTTTCAGGAGTCAGCTAT
>DASYMB010000143.1:0-2775 GCA_036009285.1 Pyrinomonadaceae bacterium
GTCGGACGGTTTTTGTTGGAGGGTGAAGAAACTGTTTGGCACGACGGCCCCCTCACCGCGGCGGTTCGCAACGGCGGCATCTGTTATCTCGATGAGGTGGTCGAGGCGCGCAAGGATACGATCGTTATCATTCACCCGCTCACCGATCATCGCCGCCGGCTGCCCATCGAAAAACGTGGCACCATACTCGACGCGCCCGCGGATTTCATGCTGGTTGTTTCTTACAATCCCGGCTATCAATCCATTCTCAAGGATCTGAAACAATCAACGCGCCAACGCTTCGTCGCGATTGATTTCGACTATCCACCACCGGAGCTGGAAACGGAGATAGTGGCCCGCGAAGGTGGAGTCGACGACGGCACCGCGCGCGATCTCGTGCTCATCGGCCAGAAGGTCCGCAATCTCCGCGGGCATGGATTGGAAGAAGGCGTCTCCACCCGGCTACTTATTTACGCCGCGCAATTGATCACGCTCGGAATCCCGCCTATCACCGCCGCCGAAGTAGCGATGTGCTCGCCCATCACCGACGACCGCGAGTTGCAACGCAGCATCCGCGAGATCGTGACGACAGTGATCTAGCGCAAACCGATGTGCGAATCCTTGAGCACTCAGAGTATAATCGGACCCAATGAAAGCGATTCGAGCCACAACTTTTCGAGAAATCGAGGAACTGTCCGAGCAGATCGTGCACGAGTTTCAGCCGCGGAAGATCATAGTGTTTGGTTCTTACGCTTACGGTAAGCCGGCCTGGGATTCCGATGTTGACCTGCTCGTTGTAATGTCTTTCAAGGGTAGACCTAACAGACAAGCCGTCAAGATCCGAAGTCGCATCGACACAGCCTTGGCGCTCGACCTGCTGGTCCGAACGCCCCAACACATATCGCAGCGGCTCGCGATGGGCGACACGTTTATGCGCGACATCCTTGAGCGTGGCAAAGTAGTCTATGAAGCCCTTGACTAGGGAGTGGATAAACAAAGGCCGAAGGCGACTGGGTTGCTGCCGGCCTTCTCTTTCGCGCTCGCCGGAGGACGAATAACGATGCAACCTGTTTCCATGCGCAGCAGTCTGCCGAGAAGTATTTAAAGGCCCGACTTGAGGAAGCAGATGTTTCATATGAACCCACGACCTCGTAAAACTCTTATCGCTCGTTCTATCGGTCGAGTCTTCCTGGAGTGTCCTCCGCCCAGACCTCATCGTGTTGACTGACTTTGCTGTTGATTATCGCTATCCTGGTAGTTCCGCAACAAAGAACGACGCGAAGGATGCGGTGCAACGGTGTAAAAGGGTGCGCCTCACGATTCGACGCTCGTTCGGGCTGAAGGGTTGAACCAAGTAAGGTGGGATACGCTCATGAAATGCTGGCCTCACGAGAGCCGCGAAATGTTGACGGTTCGACTTCCTAGCTACCATGCAAGACGAAGATCTTCATACAGAAATCCCCAGCGCTGAACATCAGTCATTTCTCAAACTAACGCGCAAGCTTGCCAGCTTGCCGCTTGAGCAATCGGCCGCGGCGCTGGAGACCGGCGCGGCGCTCGCGGCAATCTCACTGCGCGCGGGTATTGAGTTTCTGCGCGCGGCGCCCGCAGCAGCAGAAGTTTTGCAGGCTGCGGAGTTGCGCTCATGGGGCGAACTGGGCCGGCGGCTGGCGATGAACGACGTCGAAACTGCGATCACATTTTTCACGGAGGGAGTAAGCGGCCTCGCCAATGTTCCGCAAGTGGTCCACCCTTTAGTATTCCAGCTCTGCGCGCGACAGATCACGTTGTCATCCCAGATAGCAATCGAAACTTTTCGAAACATCCAAACGCTTACGGCCAACCTCAGCGACGACGAACTGCTGAGTTCCGTCCTCGAAGTTGCCGGTGAGATCGCGCGGCGTTCAGCCAAACACAGCGCCGAGTTTCTTAACCAGACGCCGGAAGTGATCGCGCGTTTGAACCGGACCGGGAGTCCTGAGGTAACTAAGAAAGGAATCGATCTGGCAGCGGAGTTTGCTGCTCGTGCCGGTGGCATTGCCGCGGACGCCTGGGCGGCGCTGCCGGCGTCCGTCGCAAACCTCAACTCGCATGACGCTCTGAAGCTGCTCAGCGAGACTGCAGGTTTTCTCGAACGCGGCGGCGGCTCGGCTCTGCAAGTTTTGATTACCGGCGGCGATATCTTGCGGACGTTGCCGGAGATATTCGACGAGTGGGTGAAGCTCTTGTGGACAGTAGCTCAACACGGGAACGCCAGCCTGGTTGCTTTCGTTCGCAGCAGTCGCCCGTTTGTGCGCACGCTCGCCCGCGAAGCAGATCACGCTCGCCTGATCGACCTCACGCTGCGCGTAATAAAACTGACGAGCCGGATTGCGGAGACTGACGGTGAAGCGGCGCTCGCTTGTTTTCGTTCCAGTTCGCTGGCGCTAAAAACGGTTTCGATCGCGCAGTTTGAGGAGTGGGCGCTGCATGGCCTCGCCGCGCACAACAAAGACGCGCGCGCACGGCGCAGTTATTTTGCGCTGGAAACGCGAGGCAGCTACGACGCGCTCCGCAGCGGCAGTAACGGAGTGGCGCTGGACTCAGTCAGACATCTACTGATCCTCTACATCGAAGGATTGACGGGCCACGAAGTTGAGATCAGCGCACTCGCCGCCGTGCCTTTGGAATCTCGAATTGCCGACGGACGAACGATTCATCTGCCTTCACTCGTGGCGGAATTTGGCGACGACGAACTGGATTTCCGGCTCTACAAAGTGCTGGCGGCGCACGCGGCAGGTCAAATCGAATTCGGCA
>DASYMB010000144.1:0-13514 GCA_036009285.1 Pyrinomonadaceae bacterium
CGAGGTAACCGCCGATATCGATCAAGGCGGACTCGGGCTTCCCGATCGCGATTACTATACGAAGACGGACGAGAAGTCGAAAAAAATTAAAGACGAATACGTTAAGCACGTCGCAAAAATGTTCGAGCTGCTCGGCGACGATGCGGCCAAAGCAGCGAGCGAAGCGCAAACCGTTGTGGCGTTGGAAACGAAACTCGCGGAAGCGTCCATGACGAGAGTTGAGAGGCGTGAGCCGGCCAACGTCTACCATCGGATGACGGTCGCGCAATTGCACGAGCTCGCTCCGGGGTTCGATTGGTCAGGCTATTTTCAGAAGATTGGTGTCCCGCCAAAAACCGACGTCAACGTCGAAAGCCCGGAGTTTTTCAAAGCGATGAATCAGCAGCTCGCTAGCGCCCCGATCGCCGACTGGCAAACCTACCTGCGCTGGCACCTGATCAATTCCAATGCTGCGGCTTTGTCGTCGAAGTTCGTCGACGAAGATTTCAATTTCAAAGGCAAGACTCTGCAGGGTTCGAAAGAGAATCTGCCGCGTTGGAAGCGCTGCGTCGGCGGCACCGACCGCGTTTTGGGCGAAGCGCTCGGCGAAGTTTATGTGAAGACGGCTTTTCCACCCGCGGCCAAAGCGCGCGCATTGGAGATGGTCAGGAATCTTGAAGCGGCCTTGAAGACGGATATCACGACGCTGGGGTGGATGAGCGAGCCGACCCGCAAGCAGGCCATCGTGAAGCTCGATGCCTTTCTCAATAAGATCGGTTACCCCGACAAGTGGCGCGACTATTCGTCGCTGCAGGTGGATCGCGGCTCTTATGTCAACAACCGTTTTCGCGCCAACGCGTTTGGCAAGCGTCGCGAGTTAAATAAAATCGGCAAGCCGGTAGATAAAACGGAGTGGGGCATGTCGCCGCCGACGGTCAACGCCTATTACAACCCGCAGATCAACGAGATAGTTTTTCCGGCGGGCATTCTGCAGCCGCCATTTTTCGACGCGGAAGCCGACGACGCTTTCAACTACGGCGGTATGGGCTCAGTGATCGGTCACGAGATGACGCATGGTTTCGACGACGAAGGGCGACAGTTTGATTCCACCGGCAATCTCGCGAATTGGTGGAGCGACGTGGACCTCAAGGCTTTCACGGAACGCGCCCAATGCGTAATCGATCAGTTCAGTAGTTTCGAAGTGGAAAAGGGCCTCAACGAAAACGGGAAGCTGGTGGCGGGCGAATCCATCGCCGACCTTGGCGGACTGGTAGTAGCCTACGCCGCTTTCCAAAAAGCGATGGAAGGAAAACCGCGCGTGGTGATTGACGGCTTCACACCCGAACAACGGTTCTTCCTCGGCTATGCTCGGGGCTGGGCCACCAACACGCGGCCGGAGTTTGCGCGCTTGCTGGTTAACATCGACCCGCATCCGTTGGCGAAGTTCAGAGTGAATGGACCACTCGCAAACATGCCGCAGTTTGCCGCTGCGTTTCAGTGTAAGACTGGCGATGCGATGACGCGCGACGAGACCAGGCGCTGCCAGATCTGGTAAGGCAGTTTAGGCAAGCAGAAGCCCGACCGTTAGGAAGGGCTCAAGATCGAAATTCTGGCAGAACCCAGAGCCCTTGCTAACGCGCGGGCTTCTGCTTGGGACAGCGTACTCAGCCCATTGATACTTTCGGGCAAAGCCAGTACTGAACTCCGTTCAAGCCACCTTCAAAAGAAGCGCGTGTAAAAAATAATTCCCAAAGCCACAACGAATGCAGACAGGCCGGCGAAGAAAAGATAGACCGGCGCCGCGCGCATCTTTTGAATAGGACTATTCTTCAAAATCTCGTCGCGGATTGGTTTGTTGAGTGCGAGCACGATTTCGATCACGCCCATTAGAATTAGGAACGCAACTAAAAGATATCTCCACATGACTCACTCCGCGATCCTGCTGTCTGGTCCTGTCTCCTGCTTCTTCACCTAAGGTCTCCGGCCCCAGGTCGGCGGCGGTGGTTCTTTCACTGCGCGATCGACGGGGCGCTCCTTCAACATACGCATTGCTTCCGCCACCGCTCGCTCGAGTTGCGGGTCATGTCCGGCGATAACT
Source organism: Pyrinomonadaceae bacterium (assembly GCA_036009285.1). Classification (GTDB taxonomy): domain Bacteria; phylum Acidobacteriota; class Blastocatellia; order Pyrinomonadales; family Pyrinomonadaceae; genus PSRF01. Next base: position 2,078 of record DASYMB010000144.1, read on the forward strand.
TCCCTGGGCCAATTTTCGACTTCAATGTCGGGCGCGACGCCTTCGTTTTCGACCGCCCATTTGCCATCGCGAGTAAAGAAGCCGCCGCGCGGAGCGATCATTGAGCCGCCGTCGACGAACGTCGGCGTATCGGCCGTATGGACCAGCCCGCCCCAGGTTCGTTTCCCCACCAGCACGCCCAGCTTGCGTCGCTTGAACATGTAGGGCATCAGATCACCGCCCGACCCGGCCATCTCGTTTACGATCATTACCTTTGGTCCCCAGATTCCCGCCGCTGGACTGGTGAACGGATAACGATCGCCGGCGACGTTATTGAAGTAGCCGTCGAAGTCGCGTCCCAGCACGTCGACTATGTAATCCGCCGCGGAGCCACCGCCGTTGAATCGTTCGTCGACGACCACGCCCTTTTTATCCTGCTGCGAAAAGTAGTAACGATTGAAACTCGAATAGCCCGGCTGTCCGGTGTTCGGCAGATAAACGTAAGCAAGCTGGCCTTCGGAAAGCTTCTCCACCAGTCTCCTGTTAGCCTCCACCCACGCGCGTGTCCGCAGACCTTGTTCACTGGCCACCGGCATCACCGTTACGTTGCGCGCGCCGTCCAGCGATGGCTTGCTGTTCACTGTTAACGAAGTCTGGCGGTTAGCTGTCCCGTCCAGCAGCCGAAAAATATTATCAGGTGCTTTCAACTCGATGCCGTTGATAGCGACGATGTAGTCGCCGACAGAAACGTTTGCGCCGGGCGCCACGAGGGGCGCGCGCAATTCCGGATTCCAACTCTCATTGTCGTAAATCCTGGCGACCTTGTAGCGCCCGCTCTCTATTGCGAAGTCGGCGCCGAGCAATCCGCCGCGCGCCGGCGGGACCTCAGGCATATCGCCGCCGCGCACGTAAGAATGTCCGATCGCAATCTCGGCGCCCATCATATCGAGCAGGTAATTGAGATCGGCGCGATGGTTTACGTAAGGAAGTAACTGTCCATACATCTCCTTCATCCTGGGCCAGTTGGCCCCGTGCATGTTGGGCACGTAGAGGTAGTCGCGTTCGTTGCGCCAGCCTTCGTTGAAGATCTGTTTGAATTCTTCTCGTGGATCGAGAAACATCCGCAGCGTTGCATTGATGCGTCCCTGGCCGGCTGTGGGTGGATTGCGTTCGGCATCAACCAGAAAGAGTGGCTGGACCGGAGGCGCTGCTCCAGGCAGCGGCGGAGCAGCGGCAGAAGTGCCCGAGGTGCGATAGGCGAGCTTGCGACCGTCGGCGCTGACCTCATAAGCAATCACGCCGTTAACAAAACTAACCGCTTTACGATCGCTGAGCCGGTAACGCCACAACTCATTTCCGCGTGGGCCGGCGCCAGGTGTATTCGGTCCAGTGGGCGCCTCGAGATAGAAAACAGTACCGTCGGCGCCGGTGTGCAGTTCTGAATATTGACGTTCGGGAACGCCGGGAACGGAAATGATTCGCTGCTGCAGACGATCGAAATCGATCTGGACGGTTACTGGCGGTCGCGACCGCCAAGGCGTTTGTGCAGGCTGCTCTTCCGGCGGAGTATCGGTTAAAGATTCCGCAGATCCAGGCGACGTTGATGGTCGCGGCGCGCGTCCACCGCCTTCCGGAGTTGGTGTAGCACTGCCGACGCCCTTGTCTTCATCGCTCTCGGGAAGCAGCGGGCTGGCATCAGTTTTTTTCAAGACTGCCAGATACAACCCAAAATTTTCATCGTGATCGTAGGAAGTCATATCGAGCCATTGCGAGCGCAAACCAAAATCCGTTGACGCCAGGAACCACAGATACTTTCCACTCGCATCCCACGCGGGCGAGACTGCGTCAGCGAGCCCGTCGGTAACTTGCTTCGTCTCGCCTGTCTCGACGTTAGTGACGAAGACCGCGTGATACATCGAGCGCAAGCGGCTGGCGTAAGCCACCCATTTCGAATCAGGACTCCAGACCGGATTGAGTGTGCGGTTCGGCACCATCCACGGATCGTTGCCGACAACCTTCGCTTGCCCGCTCGCTACGTCGACCACCCAAACCTTCAGGTTGGTATCGCTGAAGAGAATTTTTTTCGAATCGGGCGACCACGATGCGGTGTAGTAGTGCGTCGGATTTTGCAAGGTGATTTCGCGCGGGCTGGTCAGGCCGTCCTGCGCTTCGATATACAGCCGATACTCGCCCGACTTATCGCTGAAGTAGGAAACGAATTTTCCGTCGGGAGACCACGCCGGGTCGCGCTCGGCTGAAGCGCTGGAGTTTGTCAGGTTACGCACGTCGCCCTTCTCAGCCGGAATCGTGAAAATCTCTCCGCGCGCTTCAACCAGAATGCGTTTGCCGGTTGGCGACAATGACATGTTGGTGATCCGATTGGTTACGTCCTTCCAGTTTGGCATCATCCAGGGAAAGTCGCCGGCCGCGGTAATGTCGACGACGTGTTCGCGGCCACTCTTCGGATCGAGTTCGTGAACGTAGCCGGCCTGCTCGAAAACCAATGAGCCCGCGCCGGAGTCAAGAGCCTTGACGTCGAAATCCGTGAACCTGGTCAGTTGTGATAATTTTTTGGTGTTGGTTTGGTATTCCCAAACGTTGGCGACACCGTCGCGATCGGAAATGAAATACACCGCCTCATTCAGCCAAACGGGATCGACGTCTTTGGAGTCGGTCCATGGCGGCGAAGTAAGATCGTAAGTCTTCAAATCGACTATCCAGATCGGTCGATTCTGGCCGCCGCGATAATTGCGGCGTTCTTCGTCCCAGGAATTGTTCATCCGGTAAGCGATGCGGCCGCCGTCTGCGGAAATTTTGCCCTGGTATGCGCGTGGCAGCGACACCGGCTCTTCGATGCCGCCGGTTGCGGGCACGGTCCAGAAGCGAGGCGAGCCAATTGGGGCCCAACTCGCGCGGGCCGATGAAAACAGGACCGCCTTGCCGTCGGGAGTCCAACCCTGGACCAGATCGCCGCTGGGATGCCAGGTAAGCCGGCGAGGTTCTCCACCCTCAGCAGCAACCACGTAAGCGTCGAGGTTGCCGGCGTATTCACCGCTAAACGCGATCCACTTTCCGTCCGGCGAGAAATGCGGATTCGACGTTTGTCCCTGAAAACTGGTTACACGATGAGCGCTCCCCCCCGAGCGCGGCACGGTCCAAATGTTATTCGCGTAAGCGAAAGCGATCTGCGAGACGCTGACAGTCGGCGTGCGCAGTAAGCGCGTTTGCCCATTAGGTGTTTGCGCGTGGGCCGTAAGGTTTAGAAAAACGATACCGCCGACTACAAGCGCGGCGAACGCGAGCACTGAGTGATGACGAATTAGACGACTACCTGGAAGAGTAATCGGACGACGGCAGGGCTCCGCCGCAAAAGTTCGCTTAAGCATGTAATGGTTCCTCCGGATAGGATAGATGATTGCGTGATTCTTTTAGCATGAAGCTGATCGGTGTAGCAAAGTTTCGGGACTGCGCTTCGCACCGTGGCTCAGAAATTAACAACCAGTCCACTGGCGCGGAGTGGTTGAGTTGTGTTTTCTAAAAAGTAATTCATTCCGAGAATTCGGATTTCAAACGATAATTCAGACTCGAAAAATATTTCTCGTAGTCACGAAATCTTTTTGCAGGATCAACCGAAACTAATTGCCGCATGCAACGTAGTAACCGGACACGTCAGTAACCTGGCGTTCGTTGAACTCGTCTCCCTGTCAGCGTTTCGAAATTTCGTATCCAACCAAAATTATGGAGAGTCTTATGAAGAACTCACAGAAATCTTTCGTCGCCTTCACCCTGCTGCTGGCCGTTAGCGTGGCAACTGTTTTTGGCCAAACCGATCACGGCTTCGATCTGGCAAACATGGACAAGAACACGTCGGCCTGCACGGACTTTTATCAGTACTCCAACGGCGCCTGGTTGAAGAACACTGAGATCCCGGCAGCTTACTCATCGTGGGGAAGCTTCAACGTGCTCGCCGAAAATAATCGCAAGACGCTGCACGACATTTTGGAAGAGGCGTCGAAAAAAACTAATGCAGTGAAGGGCAGCAACGAACAAAAGATTGGCGACTTCTACGCCAGTTGTCTCGACGAAACCAGGCGCGAGGCGGAAGGCATGAAGCCGCTCGTGCCCGAACTTGCCCGCATCGACAAGATCCGGGACGCGAAAGGTGTCGAGGCGCAGATTGCGTACATGCATCGTCACGGTATACCGACGCTCTTTAGTTTCGGATCGCTGCCTGACTTGAAAAACAGCTCGATGGTCATGGCCTTCGCGGGCCAGGGCGGACTCAGCCTGCCCAACCGCGATTACTACACGAAGACTGACGAGAAGTCGGTGAAGCTGCGCGACGATTTTGTGAAGCACGTGGCGACGATGTTTCAGCTTGTCGGCGATACGCCTGAGCAAGCGACCAAAAACGCTCAAGCCGTTCTCAGCTTTCAAACTCGGCTCGCGCAGAATTCTCGCACGCCGGTCGAATTGCGTGACGTGACCAAGCAGTATCACATGATGAATCCGGCGCAGTTGAAAGAACTCACGCCCAATTTTTCCTGGCAAGACTACCGCAGCGGCGCCGGCGCGCCCACGACCGGCGATATCAACGTCGCGCATCCGGAGTTTTTTACGGCCGTCAACAAAATGATGACCGAAGTGCCGGTTGCCGACTGGAAGACTTACCTGCGCTGGCATCTGATTACCTCCGCCGCGCCCAGTCTCTCTTCGAAGTTTGAGGTCGAGAACTTCAACTTCTTCGGCAAGGCGCTCGAGGGTCGCAAGGAACAGTTGCCGCGTTGGCGCCGCTGTGTCTCTGCAACTGACGCGAGTCTCGGCGAGGCGCTGGGCCAGGTCTACGTTGCCCGCGCGTTCACGGCGGAGTCGAAGGCCCGCATGAAGACGATGGTCAACAATTTGATCGCGGCTTTCCGCGATCGGATTCAAAAGGTCGACTGGATGAACGATGAGACGCGCAAGCAGGCCATCGCGAAGCTCGACGCCTTTGGTCAGAAGATCGGCTACCCTGATAAGTGGATCGACTACTCGTCGCTAAACGTCTCGCGCGATTCGTATCTGGCAAACGTGTTGCGCTCGAGTGAGTTTGAGCAAACGCGCGACTTCAACAAAATCAACAAGCCGGTTGACAGGAAGGAATGGGGCATGACACCTCCCACCGTCAACGCCGGCTACAATCCGCTGAACAACGACATCTCTTTTCCCGCGGGCATTCTGCAAGCGCCGTTCTTCAATCCCGATGCCGACGACGCGATCAACTACGGAGCTATCGGCGCCGTTATCGGTCACGAGATCACACACGGCTACGACGATCAGGGCGCGGAATTCGACGCGCAGGGAAACCTGAAGAACTGGTGGACGGAGACTGACAAGAAAAACTTTGATCAGCGCGCCGACTGCGTTGTTAATCAGTTCAGCGGCTTTGAAGCGGAGCCCGGTTTGCATCTGCAGGGCAAACTTGTTTCCGGCGAATCGATTGCCGATCTTGGCGGGCTTTACGTTGCCTACGATGCCTTCATGAAATCGCTGCAGGGCAAGCCGCGTCCGGCAGACATCGGCGGCTTCACGCCTGAGCAGCGTTTCTTTCTGGGCTGGGCGCAGGTGTGGGCTGAGAAATACACACCCGAGTGGGTGCGATTTCAAACGCAGTCGGACCCACACCCGCTGTCGCGTTTCCGCGTGAATGGACCGCTCTCGAACATGCCGAAGTTTGCCGAGGCGTTTCAGTGCAAGGCTGGAGATGCGATGGTGCGCGAAGAATCAAAACGTTGCCAGGTTTGGTAATAGTACACGCTTCGTAACACTGGGACCGCGGGCGTCTCGCCCGCCTCAAGGACCCGGTTCATTCTCGTTAGGGTTGTACTGACTTGGCCCGAAAAATGGTTCGGCCGGTTCGGGCCAAGCAGAAGCCCGACCGTTAGGGAGGGCTCAAGATCGAAATTCTGGCAGAAACCAGAGCCCTTGCTAACGCGCGGGCTTCTGCTTGGGACAGCATTGACACTTTTCGGGCAAAGCCGGTTGTACGTTACACGCAGAATGAATCGCATTGCACGCAGGCGGGCGAGACGCCCGCGGTCCCAGTAAAGAGCGCTCGCAGATTTGGGTCAGGATTTGCCAGCCACGTCTAAATGGGGATAATAGGTTCCTAAAACTGCTAACTATGGGCGGCAGAGTTTAAGCGAACCTGCACTCTGAGTTAACTTACTCTGCAAATCATTTACGAGGAGACATTATGATTACTCTAAAACGTTTCTACACTTCTTCCTTTGCCCTCTTCTTAATTCTGTTCTTCGCAGCTTCGTTTGCCTCGGCGCAAGTTATTTTGCCGCGACCGAGTCAGAAGGCCAGCGTCATGCAGAGGGTTGGGGTCACGGATGTAACCATCACCTACAGCCGCCCCGGCGTGAAGGGCAGAACAATTTGGGGCGACCCGCTGCCTTCGCAAGCGTCGGTGAAAGGCGAAGCGACGCTTGACGATCAAAACGTCCGACCCAAAGACGCAGCCATAGTGCCCTGGGGTCACGCGTGGCGCACCGGCGCCAACGAAGCAACGCAGTTCGTTGTCACTGATGATGTTTTAATAAACGGGCAGAAGCTCCCGGCGGGCAGTTACAGTCTGCACACTATTCCCACCAAAGACGAGTGGACCATCATCTTCAACGGCGAGGCAAACCAGTGGGGCAGCTTCGATTACAATCCCGCCAAAGACACGTTGCGCATCAAGGTAAAGCCGGAGTGGGGTGAACACAGCAAGGAGTGGTTGGAGTTTTGGATTGATCCGATTAACGACAATTCAGCGCAGGTCAACATTCGCTGGGAGAAGGTGCGGGTGCCGTTTACGGTTGAAGTGACGGATGTGAAAGGGCTGACGCTGAAGAAGACGCGCGCCGCAGTCGCGGCCGCCAAACCCGACGATTGGAAAACGCCGTTACAGGCGGCGAACTATGTTTTCAATAGCCCCGACAAGCTGGATACTACGGAAGCGATCGGCTGGCTCGAACAGTCGATCAAGGTCAAAGAGAACTACAACAACATGTACACCAAGGCGCGTCTGTTAGCTTCACAGGGCAAGACCAAAGAAGCCATAGCCGCTGGCGAACGGGCCCTGGTGCTCGGCAAAGAAACCAAGGCTAATACCGCTGATTTGGAAAAGCGGATGGCTGAATGGAAAGGCAAGATGTAGCTGACGGCACTCGGCAGGTTTACGATGCTGTCAGATTAAGTTTGTGCTATGGGTCCCAGCGCCAAAGGCGCGAGATGTAAAAGGCTGGGGCATAGCCCCAGGCAAACTCAAGCAGTGATAACAGCGCTGAAGGCGCGAAATGCTCTGGTGACGAAAAATTTCTGTCGGTATTCACAATCTCGCGCCTTCAGCGCTTTCCTATTTGACCTGATTCGTCCTGGGGCGATGCCCCAGGCTTTTACATTTCGCGCCCTTGGCGCTTCATAATTCCTTCGCTGGGTGCGAGGATGTTGCCTTCCCTGAATCGTTGCGGAAGTGTTATTGTCCTGCTCTCCCCGCTTGGTCTAAGTCCGGGCCCAACTGCTTTGCTGCCTCAAAGGTGACAACTATGAAAACATTCTCCAGGTCTCTACTCGCTCGCTCCCTGGCCATTCTTCTGGCCACACTATTTGCTGTTTCGCCGGCCTGGGCTACCTGTGGCGGCGGCGGTGGCGGCGGCGGCGGCGGCATGACAGGCGGTGGGGGCGGTGGCTCGGCGCCGGAAACTTATCCGGTGCCCTGGAAAATTCGCACGCCTAAAGATCCGCCGGCAAAGGGACTTGTTGTTTATTGGTTTCCGGCTTCGGCTGACGAGCTAAAGAAATCGAGCTTGCGCATGTCGCGGCCACTCTCGCTTTATGCTGCCCAATGCATCTCGATGGAGTTGGGTGACGGCCAGGTTCCCAACGCGCAGAAACTTGTAGGCGAGGCAAAGCTGCCTGTGGCCGTGATCGCCACGCCAGACGGCGAGCCTGTAACTCGCGTCGAGAATACGGCCGGAAAACTCAAAGTTGAAGCACTGGAAAAGGTCCTCACAAGCGAAGTGAAAACGCGAGAGAGCGCGCTCGACGAGCAGTTGAAGCAAGCCAAAGTGAAAGCGGATGCGGGCGAGAAGGAAGCGGCTATAAAGCTTTTTCAATCAGTGCTCGAACAGAAGTGTATGTTTCCCGGCAAGGCGAAAAACGCGGCCAGGGAACTGAAGAAGCTGGGCGTAAACGATGTTGCGAGCTTGGCTGATGGGCCTGAGTTTGGTGTTCCGGTATTTGACGCTCAAAGGAGCGCCAGGATCGAACTGACCATGCAGCGCGGCCTCATTGCTGAAAACGGCGCGCGATACCTCGCGGCGGAAAAACTTTACCAGCGTGCTCGCGCAATGGACCCGGCTGATCCGACGCCGCTGCGTTACCTGGGCGAACTGTATCGCCATCACATCGGCGATTGGACCAAGGCACGCACAACCTTCGACGCGATACTCAACCTGCCCGCCGATCCGCTGTCGCGCGCAGTGGCTCTACATGGTTTGGGGAAGATCACGATCCATGAAGGCGAATTCAAAAAGGGACTCCACTTGATGGAGCATGCGGTTGCTGAATATCCGCTGGCGTTAGCCTATCGCAATCTCGCCGTGTATTGGAATTCGGAAGGCGATCTGGCGCTGGGTAATGACTACACGCAGAAGGCGCTCGCTCTCGATCCAAAGGATCCTTACAACCTCGTCTTTGCCGCAGTTTTCATGGCTGCATCCGGGCATCCGGACGAAGCCTTGAAAATAGCGCGTGCGAATGTGAATCTGCTGCCGGCCTCGTACAATCTTGCCGCAATCTACGCGCAGAACGGCCAACGCGATGAAGCGCTGGCATTTCTCAAACGCCACTTCTATCAGTACGAGCGCTATCAGGCGGTGCGCTCCAAGGAAATGATGGAAGCGCGCGTCGATGCTGTGTTTGATTCCCTGCGTAACGATTCAGCTTTCCTGGCACTCACGCGCGATGCGGACGGGCGGCTGATGATGCGGATGAAGGGCATGCCGGCAACGCAGGCAAGTCCCAATCAGTAACGTCAAGTCTAGTCCAAGATGTAGAGGATTGGGCTCAATCTTGCTGCCATTAGTTTCGTAGCTTAGGATTTCATTGGAGATTGCGCATGCTGGAAATACAGTACGTATCAGATGAGAGTGGCCAACCGACAGCCGTGATCGTGCCCATCGAATTATGGCGCGAAATTGAATCTGAAAAAGAAACGGCGTATCTGCTAAAGAGCGAGAACATGAAGCGACGGCTACTGGAAGCAAAGGCGCGGCAGACGGAATTCCATTCGAGGAAGCCCTTGAGAAACTTGGAATTTGATATTGCCGCCCTGAAGATCTGGCGTGGTGGGTTCAGCAAGATCGCGGCAAAGCGCTACGCATAGTTAATCTGATAAAAGAAGTAATGCGTGATCCAATCAAGAGAATTGGTAAGCCAGAACCGTTAAAGCACGAGTTTAGAGGCTGCTGGTCGTGGCGAATAGATCAAGAACATCGGCTTGTCTATCAGATCACGGATGATAAGATCAGGGTTCTCGCTTGCAGGTATCACTATTGAGCACTAACCCTGTCAGATAGATCCCAATCACAAGAAGTATCTCCCACTGCTGTCGTCTTGAGTGGAATAATTCCGCAATCACACCAGTCTCTTTCACGAGCGAGCGCTCTGGCAATGAGCACTTTCGATGTTTCGCCTTCTCCTCTTACAAGTGTCCCTTCGTTGCATTAGAATACGCTCCACCAAGTGGCAAGCAGAATTCCGATAATCTAGACGAATAATGAATCGCTATGGGTGTTGCAAAACTAACCGACCAGAACACTGCAGTTCCCGCCGTGAGCAAGTATGCGCGCGTCGAGCGCGAGCGTCGTTATCTCCTGCAGGACTTGCCCGAAGGCTTGACGCGCGCTAGTCCCCACGTACAGATCACCGACAACTACATCACCGGCACCCGCCTGCGTTTGCGGAAAGTGCGCGATCCGCAAACTAACAAGTGGACCGTGAAGCTGACGCAGAAGTTTGCACCCGTAAGCGAAGACCCTTCTCGCACTATCATCACCAATATTTATCTCAATGCGCTGGAAGCGGAACACTTTGCCATGTTCCAGGAAAACGAAATTCGCAAAAATCGCTACTCGTTTGAATTCGAAGGACGAAAGTTTTCAGTTGACATGTTCCTTGGTGATTTGTTTGGCCTGGTATTGGCGGAAGTGAGTTTTGCAACTGACGACGAACTGGATAACTTTCCGAAGCCGTCCTTTGCAATTGCCGACGTAACTAACAGCGAGCTGTTTACCGGGGGCAAGCTTTGTGAGTTGACGTTTGCAGATATTCGGGAAGAGATCCTGCGGAATGGATTGGCGCGTTCGAAAGCCCGGGGTTCAGATTGAAACTGCGGAGCGTCGATCCTTACTGTGAGTAGATGCCGGCAGTTCAGAGTTCAAGTTTTAGGTTGTCGCTACCAAACCAGCAACCTAAAGGTTGAACTCTAAACTTCTTGAATGGCATCCGATAAAGCGGGCAGGGCGCTTGCGATCCCAGCAAAGCGGAGCCCCTGGTGACGATGATTATGAATTCACAAAAGCAACTGCTCGTAGCGCTCGCATTGGTTGCGTTCTTCGGCGTTGGCGGCTGCAGAAAAACTTCCGCGCCGAATGAACCAACTGCGGCGGCGCCGACGGATGCTACCGAGCGTCAGCATCCAGAGGGTGGAGTCACTGTGCCGGCCGAGACGAAATTCTTCAAAGGGTCGATCGGCAGCGCAACCGGATTGCAAATGAAGCTTGTGCGCGAAGGTGAGAAACTGTCCGGCTCCTATTCGTATCAGAAAATTGGGAAAAAGATCGACGTGCGCGGGAATGTCGACCAGGGCGGCAATGTAACGCTCGAAGAATTTGATACGAGTGGAAAGCAGACTGGCGTGTTCACCGGAGTGTTGAAGCAGGACGAGGATGGCGCGATTGAGATCTCAGGAAATTGGAGCAAGCCCGGCAGCGACAAGAAGACCGCGTTTTCACTGCATCAGCAGCCGATTGAGTTTAGCAGCGGCGTGGAGATCGTCTCCAAACAGATCAGGGAGAAGAATAAGAAACTAAAATATGAAATCGATGCCCAGTATCCGCAGTTGAGTGGATCGATGGATCCAAACTACGAAAAGTTTAACCAAACAGTACGGAGCTTGATTACCAGGAAGGTGAATGAGTTTAAGAAGGAAATCACGCCCACGGCTGCGGACGAGGCAGCGCCGAATTCCGAGAATAGTCCTCCTGACGAATCCATGGGCAGTGATATCACCATTAGCTACGGGGTGGCGCTGGCCAAAGACGATCTGATTAGTATTGAATTTACCGTTAGCAGCTATTCTGCCGGCGCCGCCCATCCAAATTCCTACACGGAAGTTGTGAATTTTGATCTGAAAAACGGCAAGCTG
>DASYMB010000145.1:0-14123 GCA_036009285.1 Pyrinomonadaceae bacterium
GATTGCTGTTCGCTGTTTGCTGTTTGCTGCTTGCTAACTTCCGACTTGCTGCCGGCAGTGAGCAGAGTTGTTAAGTCTGGCAACACGACCTTTATCGGCCGTTCGTATTTGAAATATTTTTCCGCATGCAGAATCTGTTCACTCGATAGTGGCAAACGCACAAAGGCGTTTGAGACCATGGTCCACCCGCCGCGTTTGTAGAGCTGAGTGGCCCATTCCGATCCCTGCAGGTAAGGAAAAATCAGCGACTCGCGGATTGCCCGCGGCGCCTGGTTATATTGTTCCGTCGCTACGCCGGCGGTCAGAGATCGGCTGAAGGCCAGCGCCTCCATCGGATTCTTCAGCATGTACATCGTCATCGCGAGGGTAGCATCGCCTTCGACCAAAGCGTGGGCCGCAAGCTCAGCGTCGGAGTCGCCGTGCGGCCATTTTTCAAAACGCCGCAGGTTGAAATGCTGGTCCTGCAGGGCGTGCGTCAGCTCATGCGCCATCACCGGCTTCTGGCTTTCCAGCTCCAGCCAGTCGGCCAGATGGAATTCCTGAGTTCTCGGGTCGTAGTAGCCTGCCACTTGCTCGGTGAGCAGTTTGATAATAAACGGTCGATACTCAAAATCATTTGGGGCCAGGCCAAACTTTCGCAGAGAGAGTTCGGTCGCGTGCATCTCCGCCGCGGTCATCTGTTCATTCAGGTTCTTGATCAGCATGCGCTCGATGTCAGCGCGAGATTGTGCGCCGCTCTTCACCGGCTTCAAGATTGGCAGTTGTCTGATCTCGCTTGTTTGCTTTAGCACTTCTGCCGTGGCAGCCACGATGGCTGCGTTTCGCGTAGCGCTCGTGGCAACTCTCGCTCGCTGCGGCGCCGGCGCACCGGCCGAGTGAACCGCAAGCAAAGCGGCAGTAGCCGCCGTCACGAGAAAAAGAAGCGCCAGGAATCGGTGAAATCGCTTTGACATCGTTGGGCTTTCGCTCTTATAGTCCGCTAAACGTTCTAACAAAGCTCAAAGTTCAGGCACGCAATCTTCGTCAGAGTTTGAAGGCATAAGGCTCAGATGACAAGTCCGGCCCCGGAAACCATCTTAGGAGAATGGCACGAGACACTCTTGCGCGTCCGCTATTCGGAAACGGACAAGATGGGGATCGTCTATTATGCGAACTATCTTATCTGGTTTGAAATTGGACGCACGGAGTATTGCCGCGCTCGCGGCTTCTCGTATAAAGACATGGAAGAGAACGAAGATGCTTTCCTGGTCGTGGCTGAAAGCTACTGCCGCTACAAAGCTCCGGCTTTCTACGACGACGAACTTCTGGTTCGGACGCACATTACCGAGATGCGCAAGCGATCGCTAAGATTTGGTTATGAGATTGTTCGCGCCGCCGACGGCCAGATTGTCGCCGAGGGTGAAACCGGGCATGTAGTGACCGACGCTTCAGGACGGGTCCGATCTTTTCCGGAAGGATACGCTCAACGGCTCCTCGCGCCGCCCATTATTAAGTCTCAATCGCCAGGCGAGATCGTTCCCACTCAGGAAGCTCCGGACTAAAGCAGTTGTGTCCGCAGTCCGCAGAGCGGACGATCGGAAGTAGCCCAGCACCTTCAGTGCTGGGTAACAATCTTAAATCGTCCCAAAGTCCGTGAAACGGACGAATGAAGCGGACTAGAACACGTAGTGCGGATCGTAATCCACGCCGTGTTTGTTCAGAAACTCTAAAAACTCTTCTTGAAAGGTCCTTCTGCGGTGGTGTTCTTTCTGCCCGCGAATATAGGCGATCGTCTTGTCCTTTTGGGAGGCGCTCACACTGAAAGCGCCGTATCCCTCCTGCCATGAGAATTTCTGATAATCGGGAGTGGAATCATGTACCCATTTGGAAGATCCTCCCTTTAGTAACTGAACTGCTTTTGCGACGCTCATCGTTGCTGGCAACGATATCAGCGTGTGTAAGTGGTCAGATGTTCCACCGATAGCCAGCGCTATCATTCCGTTTTCTCTGGCTATACCTCCGGTGTAGGGCCAGAGTCGGGACTCTAGTGCTTGGTCAATGAATGGACATCTTTCCTTCGTGCTGAAGACATAGTGTATTAGATTGCTAACATAGGAATGCGGCAACGTGCGTCTCCTTTCAATCGTCCGCTTCGCGGACTCCTACCTCGTTTGGGTTCCAATCCCAGCACTCAAAGTGCTGGGCTATTTCCAATCGTCCGCTTCGCGGACTGCACCTCATCCGAGAATAATGTTGGAAGGAATGTGAAATTTCCAAGTAAGGTACGGATTACCCACTCTGCTACGTCATGAAAGTATTCTTGTTAGGTAGGCTCTTTGGTTTTAACTGAGCGCTGGCCACTGATCACTGGCCACTTTCCTACTGTTCATGCGCCAAATTCAGCCGCACGATCCCACGCGCCTTGCCCGTTTCTTCATCGACGTCCAAAACCACAGCGCAAATTCGCGCCTGCTCGGTTGAATGCTCTGCTCTTCTGGCAATCGCAGAAGTGAAACGCGCGATCACGTCGTCTTTATTCATGCCGATTACGCCGGAATAGCTGCCAGTCATTCCCACATCAGTGAGGTAGGCTGTCCCCTGTGGCAGAAGTCTCTCGTCCGCGGTTTGCACGTGAGTGTGCGTGCCAATTACTGCCGAAACGCGGCCGTCCAGATACCATCCCATCGCCACTTTCTCCGACGTCGCTTCCGCATGAACGTCAACGACGCGTACTTTGGTTTCAGAGGGCAGTGATTGCAGCAACTGGTCCGCAGCGCGAAATGGATCGTCGGAAGGAGGCATGAAAACACGGCCCATCAAGTTAATCACCGCGACCGGCGTGTTTTGGATCACTCCGGTCCACAGCCCGCTGCCGGGCGTGTTGGGTGGGTAGTTTGCAGGTCTCAGCAACCGCGGCTGCTTGGCAATGTAAGGCGCGGCCTCTTTCTTATCGAAGATGTGATTGCCCGAGGTCATGACATCGATACCGGCTGAGAAGAGTTGTTCGCATAGCGAAGGCGTAACCGAAAAACCGCCGGCAAGATTTTCGGCGTTCATCATCGCGAGATCGATGTCGTACTGTTCCCTCAAGTCCTGAATGCGCTCGAGCACAGCCAAACGGCCGGGCTTAGCAACCACGTCACCAATCATTAGGATTTTCATAACTACTCCGAGCGGAAGCCCGACTGTCAGGGAGGGCTGAACGACAGGCTCGCACGCCAGTATACTAAGAAGAAAGCCCTTCCTAACGGTCAGGCTTCCGCTGGTCGAACCGCAAATGGAAAAAGCCGTAAATTGAAATCATCAACCGCGAATAGCTTCCAACCACTATTTACGATTCACGATTTACCATTTACGGTTTTTGTTGGCAGGAGGGAAGTCCGCGGTGGCCGTTCCGAAGCCGTAATTGAACCTGCATTTACAGGTGGGTGACCTTTAAGAGCCGCAGCCTCTGGCAATTCTTAACGCTGAAGAAGTGCACTGGCAAGCGGCATCGGTCTCCCATTTTAACGGCGTTGGCTCAATCATCGTACACTCGGTGACGAGCCCCACAGACTAGTTCCCTCCGCCGCGGGGATACTAGCACAAGACCGCGCGGAAAAGTAAATTACCCTTTTGATACTAACTTCCTTTTGCGCGAGCCGTTGTTTGGAGTGCGGTGGCCTGTCACCGCTTCGGTCGGCTGCGACCTGTCGCAGCCTTGCAGACTGAATTCATTCCGGCAAAGCAGCGTCAAGCCGCTACGGACAAAAGCGGTGGCCTGTCACCGCACTCCAGAGACCAAGGTCTTTCGGTTTTGGCTTTACGGAAGGTATTAACTGAAAACGATCTTTTCGGGGCTGCCTTTTTCCTGCTCGATATTGCTTCGGACTTTCAGCAAACGATCGAGCATCTCGGCGCATTCCGTGCTGCGGATGGCGAGCTGGGCGTCAGCCTGTTCGTGGGTTTGCTTCAGGCGATGGAGCTCGTCGGCGATGTGCAGCGCGGCCAGGATAGCTACCTTCAGCGAGTCGACCGTCAAGGTACCTGAGGAAATTTCGCGCATGCGGCTATCGACGAAATCCGCGAGTTTGGTGAGATATTCAGAGTCGCCGTCGGAGCGGATATTGTAGGTCTGATTGTAGATTTCAACTCTGATCGTGGGCGCGGCTGTAGTTGTAGTTTCCATACCACCTTTACCAAGGACGGGAGTGGATACAGTGGTCATCTAAGGTCCTCCGCCATTTCGGGATCGAGTACGGCTACGGCATCGAGCATGGCTTCAACCTTCGCGCGTATGATGTCGCGTTCGGCAAGCAGCGCCTCTACCTGTTTTTCAAGCCGTTGCTGTTCGAAAGGCACGTTGCCCCGATTGCGCCGCATAAGAGAAAGCTCCTGCTCTAAACTCTCCTTCTCCTGGCGCAGTGATTTCGTGAGCTCGATCGTGCGGTAGATCTTATCTTCCAGGTGCGAGAATTTTTCCAGTCCGGATAATCCGACCATCAGCCTTTTCTTTCTCCATTACTCCACTATTTGATCCGCCACGGATTATGCGACTTCACGCGAGCAAGCGCAAGACTCTATGCGCGGTTGCATGCGATTTATTTTCTCAATGCAACTTTGCACTGAATTTCTTCATTAGAGAATCGATCAATCCGCGCTGTCGTTGTTCCACTTCCTCGTCGCGCAAGGTGCGCTGGTCAGAGCGATACTCCATTCGCAAAGTTATCGCACGTTTGTCTGCGGGAATGTTTTCTCCCTCATAGACCCCGACCAAACTCACGCCCGCGTAATCGGCGATCTGTTCCGAGTTGGCGGCCCGGACCAGGTCCGCGAAGTTAACCTCGCGACTCACAAGCAAGGTCACGTCGCGAGCTACCGAAGGATAACGCGGGAGTGGCGCGTATTGAGTGGGCCTTACATCCGCACCGAGCAGCGCGGTGAGATCGAGTTCGGCTAGATACACGGGCTGGCGAAATTTGTATGAGCTTGCAATCGACTCAGCCAACCTGCCGATGCTGCCGATCGCGGTTCCATCCACTAACGTGATCACCGCCGCCTGGCCTTCGCGCAGGTGTTTGACGTTAGCCTTGTGAAAATCCAATGGTCTTAAATTCATCGCGTCAACCGCCGCTTCCAGCGCGCCCTTGAGTTCGTAAAAATCCATCTCGCGTGTCGCCTCAGCGTGTGCTTCCTCTTTTGTCCCGCCGGTAACGATTAGTCCGAGCGACTCTCGTTCCTTAGGAAGCTCCTTCGCCTCAGAACCTGCAAAAACACGCCCAATTTCGAACAAACGAACGTCGCGGATGCCATGATTCAGGTTGTGACGAACCGACTCCAACAGTCCCGGTAACAACGTCGGGCGCATGCGTGTCGCTTCTTCAATGATGGGATTACTCAGGCTAACCAAAGACGCTGTATCAACGACTGTCGCCTCCATCGCCAGTGCCGGCAGCAGTTGGAATCGCTCATCGTGAACAGTATCGATGAAGCTGAAGTTAATTGCTTCATCAAACCCAAGGCTCTTGAAAGCTCGTCGCAAGTCGCGGCGTTTCATTTCCGCGGGCTGATATTCGCCGGCCATGTTCGATGGCGGCAATTCCGAAGCGATCTTGTCGTAGCCGACGTGTCTCGCGATCTCTTCAATCAAGTCTTCCTCGATACTGACATCGTTGCGCCAGCTTGGAATAGTGAAGACTAATGTGTAATTTGCTGGCCCCTCCCTGACGGTCGGCTTTTTGCTTGGTTCGCTCGGCTTGAAACCAAGCGCCGTGAGAATTCGCGTCATTTCAGAAACTTCAACCTTGAGCGAGGTGAGACTCTCCACCTTTGCAGAACGAAATCTGACTGATCGTGAAAGCAAAGGTTTTGGGTAAACATCGATCGCATCTTCAGTTGCAACTCCGCCTGCGATTTCGCAAATCAGCTCGACGCATCTTGTTTGTGCGTACAAAACATTTTCGCAGTCGGCGCCGCGTTCAAAACGACGCGATGCTTCCGTGTCCATGCCGAGCTGTCGCGCTGTGCGTCGCACAGAATCTGGATTGAAGTATGCGCTTTCAATCAAAACGTCAGTGGTTGTGGTTGAGATTTCTGAATCGAGGCCGCCCATAATTCCCGCGAGGGCCACCGGCTGAGCAGCGTCGGCGATAACCAGCATCTGAGAATCGAGCGCCCGCTCAACACCATCGAGCGTGGTGAGTTTTTCACGGGCCTTCGCTCGCCGCACGACGATCCGCTGCTCGGCGAGTTTAGCCAGATCGAACGCATGCAGCGGTTGGCCCAACTCGTGAAGGACATAGTTAGTGATGTCCGCTACGTTGTTGATTGGCCTTTGTCCGATTTCTCCTAAACGCTTCACTAGCCAATCCGGTGACGGCGCAATCTTCACACCTCTTACAAGTCGAGCCGCATACCGCGGACACAGATCGGGATCCTCGATCTTAACTGAAGTGAAGTCGCTTGCCTTCCCTTCCGTTTTTGCAACTTCGGACTTTGGACTTTGGACTTTGGACTTTTGTATTACGGCGACTTCCCTGGCAATCCCAATATGCGAAAGGCAGTCCGGTCGATTGGAAGGTACCTCAACGTCAAGCACGGAATCGCCTTCAATCTGCTCGACCGCATCGATCGCCAGCCCAACCATGGTCAGACGCTCCCGCAATTCAAGCGGAGTCAGCGCGGTGGCGGTAAGTTCGCGGAGCCAGTTGTAGCTGATTAACATTGTCAGTGGTCAGTGGTCAGTGGTCAGTGGTCAGTGGTTCGCAGCGATGTCTTGCTACTGACCACTGGCCACCGACCACTGGCCACTTTTAATCAAACTGTTCCAGAAATCGCACGTCGTTCTCGAAAAGCAGGCGGATGTCGTCGAGGCCGTACATCAGCGCGACCATGCGATCGATTCCGAGGCCGAAAGCAAATCCCGAGAATTCCTCCGGATCGACGCCCGCTCCGCGCAACACATTCGGATGGACCATCCCTGAGCCGCCGAGTTCTATCCATCCCGAGTTTTTGCAAATGCGGCAACCCGCGCCGGCGCACTTGAAACAACTGAAATCAAACTCCGCGCTCGGCTCGGTGAATGGAAAATACGAAGGACGGAAACGGGTGACCGTCTGCTCGCCAAACATACGCCGCAAAAACTCCGCGACTGTACCCTTCAGGTGCGCCATGCTGATCCCCCGATCGACGCACAAGCCTTCAACCTGATAAAACATCGGATTGTGTGTCGGGTCGGGCGTGTCGCGACGGAAGACTCGGCCCGGCGCGATCATTCTGAGTGGTGCGCCGCGCCGCTGCATCGCATGGATCTGCACGGTAGACGTCTGCGAACGCAATGCGAATCCTTCGGTGGTGTAGAACGTATCCTGCGGAGCGCGCGCGGGATGATTGTCGGGAATGTTCAGCGCATCGAAATTGTAGAAGTCCGTTTCAATCTCCCGGCCGTCTTCAATTGCATAACCCAGCGAGACAAAGATGTCCTCGATTCGTTCCCTGACAATCGTGATGGGATGAAGATGGCCGCGTCGCGGACGGCGGCCGGGAAGCGTGACGTCGATGGCTTCGTGTGCAGTTCGCGCAGATTCCAGGTGTACTCCCAGGGCCTGCTCGGCACGCTCGATTTTGTTGGTGATCTCGGCTTCGTTCTGCTGAACGAGTTGGCCAAATATGGCGCGCTCATCCGGAGAAACGCGGCCGATCATTTTCTTGCTTGCAGCCAGCGCACTCTTCTTACCCAAATGGCGCGTTCGCACCTCAGCGAGTGTACGCTGCTCCGCTGCCGCGCTGCTCAGATCGAGCGAACGCAAGGTTTCGGAATTCTCCACAAAGCCGGCAAAGCGCTCGAACTCGTGCTCGAACGCTTTGCGTGCTGCTTCATCCTGGAGTTTAGGATCTTCCTGCGTTTGCTCTTCAGTCATGACCTGATCGTTTCCGGCGTTCGCTGGAGTCGCTGCCAGGTGGGGTAGCTGGAAGCCGCAGAGCGGCGAAATGTTTATAGAACATCGAGCGAATCTGCATTGGAGCTCGGACGGGAGCGAAACTCTGTCGCCCGTTAAAACGGGCTGAGATCAAATTAGGCTGGTTGCCATCTACAAACATTCCGTCCCTCTGGGACTAACGCTAAATCATCAGGCTGCCGCCTGTTCCTTCTGCGACTCCAGCGCATTCTTGGCTTGCAGCGCAACCGCGGCGAAGGCATCGGGCTGGTTAACCGCGAGGTCCGCGAGTACTTTTCTATCCAACTCCACCCCAGCCACTTTCAATCCGTGCATAAGCTGGGAATAGTTGATTCCATTCAGCCGCGCGGCGGCGCCGATGCGCACAATCCACAGACTACGAAAATCACGTTTCTTCAGTTTTCGTCCGGTGTAGGCAAAGTTCAATCCGCGCTCTACCGACTCTTTTGCCGAACGATAAAGCTTCGACTTGGTGCCGCGGTAGCCTTTCGCCAGCTTCAATATCTTCTTGCGCCTTTCGAGGCGCTTGTTTCCACGTTTTGCTCTGGGCATTGTTTCTCCTTAACGATAAACGCTGAACCATGAATGATGAACTAAGCTCCAGAACAATCTGCTATTCATCATTCCGCGTTCATCCTTCGAAATTGCTCTTAGTCTCTTCCGTACGGCAGCATCGCTTCGACTCGCTTCTGGTCTGCTTTTGAAACCAGCGCATCAATGTCCAGCAATCGTTTCCGCTTATTGCTCTTCTTGGTAAGAATGTGGCGCGCATGCGAATGACCGCGTTTGATCTTTCCGGTCGCGGTAATTCGGAAGCGCTTTGCCGCACCCTTGTGTGTTTTTAACTTAGGCATAACTGCTCTCCTGGAATGATCTCAATGTTTAGTTCGCTATTTGACTTACTCTTCTTTCAACCTTCAAATCTAAAGCCGATCAGATTTTGCAGTGCGGTGATCTGTCACCGCTTTGGTCTTCGGCGACTTGTCCGCCTTCGTCCGCCGCCAAACTCGATCGCGTGTTTCCTCAAACCTGGTATTCCACTCCACGGCCGCGACAGGTCGCAGACGAGCAAAGCGCTGACAGGATCAGCGCACTCCAAAAGCTTGATCACTCCGCATCACCCTTTGGTCTCGCCGGCTCGGGCGCGGCCGGAGGCTCGGCAGCAACTGGCGCAGGAGGAGCTTCAGCCGTAGGCGCTGGGGACGTAGTCTGCGCCGGGGATGTAGCTTGCGGGGGCGGTGGCTTTGGCGCGGCTGCAGGTGCCGGCTGAGACGGCGGATGATCCGCCTTGGCTCCCTTATGTCGCTTCGGTCCCAGAATAATGAACATCTGGTTCCCTTCCATCCGCGGCCGGGCTTCTACTTCGCCAACGTCGATCAAGTCTTTTTCCAACTTTTCCAAAATACGCGCACCCAACTCGCGATGTGTCATTTCGCGACCGCGAAACCAAATGGTGGCTTTAACTTTGTCGCCGCCCTCCAGCCACTCGCGCGCGTGCTTCATACGATAGTCGTAGTCGTGATCGTCCGTGCCGGGACGAAACTTCACTTCCTTGACTGTTATGGTTACTTGTTTCTTCTTGGCCTCGTTAGCCTTCTTCTTGGCTTCGTATTGAAACTTTCCGAAGTCAATAATTCGGCAAACCGGCGGGTCGGCGGTAGCCGCAACCTCCACCAGGTCGAGACCTTTCTCCCGCGCCTGGCGAATTGCGTCTCGTATGTCCAACACACCGAGCTGCTCACCCTCCTCGCCGATCACCCTTACCTGGGGAACACGAATTCTCTCGTTAATGCGCGCGATGGGCAGGCGCCGGTTATCCGGACGCTGACCGCGACCTCGAAAGCCTGTAGCTATGCTTCACCTCCCTGGTTAGCAGTTTCAAGTTTCAAGTTTCAGGTTTCAGGTTTTGAACTTGAAACTTGAAACTTGAAACTTGAAACTAAGTGTTAGTCAACGCCCGCAGCTCGATAAGCCTGCGCGCCATCTCTACAAAGTCACTGGTAGACATCACGCCGATGTCGCCCTTTGAACGTTCGCGAACCGCAACGTTGCCCTGTTCCATCTCGCGATCGCCGAGCACCAGCATGAATGGAACCCTTTGCATCTGCGCGTCGCGGATCTTCGCGCCAATCTTTTCGCTTCTCAGGTTCGCTTCCACGCGCAGACCCGCGCCTTTTAATTCGGCTGCGATCTTCTCAGCGTACTCATTCACCCGATCGGTAATCGGCAGCACGGCCACCTGCACCGGAGCCAACCACATCGGAAACGCGCCGGCGTAGTGTTCGATAAGCACGCCGAAGAAACGTTCCATCGATCCAAACAGCGCCCGATGAATCATGATGGGGCGATGCGGCTTGTTGTCGTCACCAATGTATTCGAGTTCAAAAAGTTCGGGCAGATTGAAATCAAACTGAACGGTGGTCAACTGCCACCAACGGCCAATCGCGTCTTCAACCTTGATATCGATCTTCGGTCCGTAAAAAGCTGCCTCATCTTCCATCCGCTGGTAAGGAAGGCTCTGCGCTTCGAGCGCTTCAATCAAAGCGTTCTCCCCGCGTTCCCAATCCTCGTCAGAACCAAGATACTTCTTCGTCGAGTCAGTGCCCCTCACGGACAACTCGATCTTGAACTTTTCAAAGCCAAAGGCGCCCAGAAGTGCAAACGCGAACTGAATACAATCGACAATTTCATCGCGCACAGATTCCGGCGTACAAAAAATGTGAGCGTCGTCCTGCGTAAATCCGCGCACGCGCATCAAGCCGTGCAACGTTCCCGAAAGCTCGGCGCGATAACACGTACCGAGTTCCGCGTAACGCAAAGGAAGTTCGCGGTACGAACGCTGTGCTGACTTGTAGATCCCGATGTGAAACGGGCAGTTCATCGGCTTGATTCGGAACTGCGTTTCCTCCAACTCCATGGGCGAAAACATTATGTCGCCATAGTTTTCTTCGTGCCCGCTAGTTTGCCACAATTCGCGCTTGGCAATGTGTGGAGTGAATACCAGCCCATAACCTCGTTGCGCCAGTTGCTCGCGAAGATAGTCTTCCATTTCCTTGCGAATGGCTCCGCCCTTGGGATGCCACAACACCAATCCCTGCCCGTAAGCTTCCTGAATGGAAAACAAATCAAGCTCGCGGCCCAGGCGACGATGATCTCGCTTTTCGGCTTCCTGGCGCTGCTTGATCCAACTGTCGAGTTCTTCCTGGGTGAAAAACGCCGTTCCGTAAATGCGCTGCATCTGCGGCTTTTCAGCGTCCCCTTTCCAATAGGCTCCGGCCAGCGAAAGCAGCTTGAATGCCCGAAGCTTGTTAGTGTTGGGAACGTGTGGGCCGAGACAGAAATCGATGAAGGGGGAGTTGTCGATGTAATAAACGCTGACCCGCTCGCCCGCCTTCTCGTCAATCAATTCACGCTTCAACGGCTCATCGCGTTCCTGGAAAATCCGAAGAGCGTCAGCCTTCGAGATCTCGTCGCGCCGGTAAGGAAGATTCCTACTCGCAATCTGGCGCATGCGCTTCTCAATGACTGGAAGGTCCGCTTCCGTTATTGCCTGCGGCGTAATCACATCGTAGAAGAAACCGTAACGCGGATCGTCCAACAGTGCCGGGCCGATGCCCAACTTCGTTCCGGGAAAAAGGTCGAGGACTGCAGCGGCCAGCAGGTGCGCAGTTGAATGTCGCAGCACATCAAGCCCTTCGCGTGATTCCGGTAATACGGGTTCGATCTTTATCGCCTCGCCGTTTTGCTGTTCCGTCAGCGTAAACGCCAGATCGACTTCGCGACCATCCACTCGAGCCGCAAGCGCTTGTTTGGCCGCGTCGCGGTCCAACTTCTTCAGCGCCTCGCCAACGGTGATAGGCGCAGCCACCATCGTGGCCGGTCCGTTGTTAAGTTGTACGTTAAGCTCGCTCATTCTTCTGTTGAAACAGGTTCGGACGAATGCGGCTCTGCCGCCTTCCGTGCGGTAAGGCTGTGCCTTACCGACACGCGATCCTTCATTTAAGAGTCTACAACTCGCTCAGAGGCATAGCCTCGTTCATTCTTTCCGACCCCGGAAAGCCGTAGGCTCTCCGCACGGAAGGCGGCAAGCCGCATGGCCTAGCCGAGCGACACCACGTGTGGCTCCGGAGCTTCCTATTTACGATTTACGATTCACTATTTACTGCTCTGATCGGATCTGATAGGAGCGCCTTCGCCGCAAGCCGCCAAGGTGGCCGGGCTTTCAAAAACTATAGAATCGAGTAAATGTTCGATTCATGGCGAAGGTCTTCTGGAGCATCCTATCAAATTAGAAACGGTAACGACTGCGTGTAACCCTTTGAAGGCTAGAATCTAAACAAAGAGGCGTAATAAGTCAATTACGCGTACTAGTGTTTGGAGTGCGGTGACCTGTCACCGCTTTGGTCGGCTGCGACTTGTCGCAGCCTTGGTTGAATAGGTTCTCCGGAAGAGGCGGCGTCAAGCCGCCGCGGATAAAAGCGGTAACAGGTTACCGCACTCCAAAGGGAGGCTCTTCAGAATCTGCCTACTGCCCACCGCTTGCTTTGCCGTTCGTCGCAGCAAAGCCGCGCTTCTTCATCAGCGCCTCTATCCTCGGATCGCGGCCCCGAAAGCTTCGATAAGCAGCGGCCGGATCCACTGTGTTGCCCACCGAGAAGATATACTTACGTAAGCGCTCCGCAACCTTGTGATCATACGGACCACCCGCTTCGACAAACGCTCCATAAGCATCGGCGGTCAGCACATCTGACCAAAGATAACTGTAGTAGCCCGCCGCATAACCATCGCTGGAAAACACATGCATGAATTGCGGCGTGCGATGGCGCATCACGATCTCATTCGGCATCCCCAGTTCCGCAAGCGTGTTTTTTTCAAAGGCGTCGGCATCGATCTTCTTGTCGCCGGCCAGATGCAGCTTCATATCCACCAGGGCCGCGGACAGGTACTCCACCGTTATGAAGCCTTCGTTGAAAGTCGCAGCGCGCTTAATCCGTTCAACCAGCGCCGGTGGAATCGGTTTCCCTGTTTGATAGTGAACCGCGAAGCGCTGCAGCACTTCCGGCGTGGAGAGCCAATGCTCGAGCAGTTGCGAAGGAAACTCGACGTAATCCCGCGCGACCGCCGTTCCCGACAACGACGGATAGGTGACGTTAGAGTTCAGACCGTGGAGCGCATGTCCAAACTCATGGAACATCGTCTGCGCGTCGTCCCACGATATCAGCAGCGGCTCACCCGGTTTCCCCTTCACGAAGTTTGCGTTGTTGGAAACGATCGTGGTGATCTCGCCGTCGATTCGCTCCTGACTGCGGTACGCGTTCATCCAGGCGCCGGAGCGTTTGCCGGCGCGCGCATACGGATCGAAATACCACAACCCGATATGGCGCTTAGTAGTTTTGTCAGTCACTTCCCAAACGCGCACGTCCTGATGAACCACGGGAACGTTGGTCGCGGGAGTGAAGTTGAAGTTGAAGAGCTCGCCGGCAACCCAGAAAATGCCTTCGCGCAATTTTTCGAGCTGCAGATACTCTTTCACTTCATTCTGATCGAGATCGTAGCGAGCCTTGCGAACTTTTTCAGCGTAGTAACGATAGTCCCACGGCTCGATCTTTATCTTCGCGCCTTCTTTATCAGCGAGCGCCTGCATGTCTGCAACTTCCTCGTGCACGCGCGCGACCGCCGGCTTCCAAACCTGCTCCATCAACTCCAACGCATGCTCCGGCGTCTTCGCCATCGCGTTTTCAAGTCGCCAGTGCGCGTGGGTTGGATAACCGAGCAGCTTCGCCCGCTCGGCGCGCAACTGCAGAATCTCGGTAATGGTTGCGTTGTTGTCGTGCTCGTCGCCGTTGTCGCCGCGGTTGATGAACATGCGCCACACTTTTTCACGCAGGTCGCGACGGTCTGAGTAAGTAAGAAAAGGATCGACCGAGGAGCGCGTGTTCATGATCACCCAGGCGCCGGTTTGCTTTTTGGTTGCGGCGGCCGCGGCAGCGGCGTCGCGCAACGACTGCGGCAGACCTGCCAACTCCGCGTCAGTCTTGATAACGATAAACTGATCGGTCTCTTCAGCCAGAACATTTTGCCCGAACTTCGTAAAGAGCCCGGCCAGCTTTTGGTTGATCTCGGAAAGGCGAGACTTCGCATCGGGCCCAAGCTTTGCGCCGGCGCGGGTGAAGTTTGTGTAATAGAGCCACGCCAGTCGCTGCTGTT